>NZ_CAWQOY010000117.1:0-50066 GCF_963896525.1 Nodularia sp. LEGE 04288 | reverse complement strand
TCACCCGTCCGCCACTATCTCCGAAGAGACCGTTCGACTTGCATGTGTTAAGCATACCGCCAGCGTTCATCCTGAGCCAGGATCAAACTCTCCGTTTTGGTTTGTTTGTTTTAGCTCTTTCTTGACTGCTCTTTTTTAACTTCAGTCTAGTTATTTTATTGACTTGACGCGCAATATTTGCTGTATAATTGCTTTCAAACTATAATATTTTCAAGGTTCGGTGTTCCTTTGAACGTCGCTCTTTGGCGCTCGTCTGTCAGGCACTTATCTAATATAACGAGCGCTCCTATCTTTGTCAACTCTTTTTTCAATTTATTTTGAATTCATTTTTTCATAGGTCTGAAAGCCTTATGGGGTAGGGATTTTAGGATATAGTATTCTTGGAAATTAAAAAGATAGTAATTAAATCGTGAGCAAATTTGGTGTTTTGCCGCCTTGGGTAGTTCTAGATCCTTTACTGCGTGGCTGGTTGCTGGAAGATATTGGTCGGGGCGATCGCACTACAAATAGCCTATTATCGGAAGATGCCACGCCAGGAACAGCTAAATGGGTGGCTAAAGCACCAGGGATAATTGCTGGCTTACCTGTTGCAGCTAGGGTGTTTGAGCTTTTAAATGAGAAAGTTAGTTTTAAGGCTGTGGTGGCTGACGGTGCAAGATGTGAGCCGGGACAGGTAATTGCAGAAATTCATGGTTCCCTCGATGCGTTGCTGATGGGGGAACGGGTGGCGCTGAATTTGGCTATGGGTTTGAGTGGAATTTCTACGCTCACACATATATATGTAGAGCAAATAGCGGATTTACCTGCTCAGTTGGTGGATACGCGCAAGACTACGCCAGGGCTGAGACTGTTGGAAAAGTACGCGACGGCTGTAGGTGGGGCGATGAATCACCGGATGGGTTTGGATGATGCGGTGATGATTAAGGATAATCATATTGCTGCGGCTGGGGGTATTGCAGAAGCTATTACCCGGATTCGTTCTCGGATTCCTTTTCCTATGACTATTGAGGTGGAGACGGAAAGTTTGGAGCAGGTGAAAGTAGCTTTAGAGCATAAAGCGGATATTATTATGTTGGATAATATGCCTGTGGATATGATGCGTCAGGCTGTGGAGTTGATTCGTCAGCAGGATAGTAGGGTGAAGATTGAGGCTTCGGGAAATGTGACTTTGGAGACGATTCGCGCTGTGGCTGAGACCGGGGTTGACTATATATCTAGTAGTGCGCCGATTACTCAGTCAAAATGGTTGGATTTGAGTATGAGGATAGATTAAAAAGATATATGATGGTTATCGGTCTAATTCTCCTTGCAACGCCAAAAATATACTTGACATTTTTTTCTAAAATCTTTGAAGATATTTGAGTTCATAATAAATGGAACGCCTGTATCGCAACAAGCTCGCAGACGTGAAAAGCTCAGGGCTTGGAAAGCTACAGTTAGACAAGAAGTAGAAAAATATTGGCCTTTAGAAGAACAACCCGCTACTGGGCTAGTTATGCTGAAGGTGACATATTTTTATGATTCTATTGCTATGGATGTAGATAATATAGTTAAGCCTATTCAAGACGCAATCATTGGTCTAGTCTATGTTGATGATGACCAAATAACTGATGTCCTGGTAAGAAAGAGGAATTTATCAGGCAATTTTAGAATAGATAATATAACTCCCATACTGGCAGAAGGCTTGGCACGAGGCAATGAGTTCTTACATATTGTTGTCACAGATGCTCCCGATCAAGAGGTAATTGTCTGATGAATACTCAAACTGAACAACTGGAAAGGGAACGATTACTCGATTTAGCACAGGAGTATCGTCAAAAAGGTTATCAGGTGATACTTTCACCCAACTCTGAAGAAATCCCTGCTTTTTTAAGGGACTACGGATATCGTCCCGACATGATAGTACGTAGAGGTGACGATGCGGTTGTGGTTGAGGTAAAGTCACGTCGTTCTATTATGGGAGGGGGACAATATCTACAAAGATTAGCTCAGGTAATTGAAGAGCATCCTGGTTGGAGATTGGAATTAGTGATGACTAATCCAGAGGATGCATTATATTCTGCTAAAGCAGGAGATTCTTTTCCAGCAGATGAGATCAAGTCAAAATTGCAGGTAGCTAGAGAACTGACATCTCATCATCCAGAATCAGCTATCCTTTATACTTGGTCATTGGCTGAAGCAACTCTGAGACTTCTTGCTGAACACGAAGGACTTAGTTTACAGAAACTTGAACCACCTCTTCGTTTGTTGAAGCAATTAACAACCGAGGGAGTAATTTCTCAAACTGACTACCAATTACTCATGGATGCTTTACCGTTACGTCATGCGATCGCTCATGGTTTCAAAACTAGCGAAATTAACCCAAGTTCTGTACTTGAGCTTATTGAAGTCACAGAACAGTTATTAAATTCACTTAATACTACTGAAAATTTGCTCTAAAGCTATAGCCTCTCACAAACAGATAACATTTATATATGAACGCTACACAAGAACAACTAAAATTTAAACTTGAGCAGGCTTTGGTGGCTGCTTTTGGCGATGAGTACGCTGGAGTAGATCCGATTTTGGTGACTGCGAGTAATCCTAAATTTGGTGATTATCAGGCGAATGTGGCTTTATCACTGAGTAAAAGGTTGGGACAGCAACCAAGGGCGATCGCCTCTGCTATTGTTGAGAAATTAGATGTATCTGATTTTTGCGAAACACCAGAGATAGCTGGGCCTGGTTTTATCAATCTTAAGCTCAAAGTTGCATACTTAGAAGCACAACTCAACGCTATTCAGGCAGATTCTAGACTAGGAGTTCCCAAGACGGAAACGCCAAAACGAGAAATTGTGGATTTCTCTAGTCCGAATATTGCTAAGGAAATGCACGTGGGACATTTGCGTTCTACGATTATCGGTGATTCCATTGCGCGGATTTTAGAATTTCAGGGACATGATGTTTTACGGTTAAATCATGTCGGTGATTGGGGTACGCAGTTTGGGATGTTAATTACTCATCTTCGAGAAGTTTATCCCTCCCTTTTAAATAGTACGTACATTGATACTCCTCTAGGGAAATCTTTACTTGATCCTAACTCTATAAATCTAGGAGACTTAGTTCAGTTCTATAGAGAAGCTAAGAAAAAATTTGATGAGGATGCTGATTTTAGAGAAATATCCCGTAAAGCAGTAGTAGAACTACAATCTGGTGACTTGCTAGCAGAACACGCTTGGACTGTTCTTTGTGAAGCTTCTCGACAAGAATTTAAAAAAATTTATGACTTGCTAAATGTAAGTGTAAAAGAACGCGGAGAATCTTGGTATAATGCCCAACTTCCTTCAGTGGTGGAAGATTTGGCAAAATCTGGGTTACTGGTGGAGAATCAAGGGGCTAAGGTGGTTTTCCTGGAAGGTTTTACCAACCGGGAAGGTGAACCGATGCCTTTGATTGTGCAAAAATCTGATGGTGGTTATAACTACGCGACTACAGATTTAGCAGCTTTGCGTTACCGGATTCAGCAAGATCAAGCTAAACGCATAATTTATGTGACGGATTCTGGACAAAGTAATCATTTTGCTCAATTTTTCCAAGTCGCACGCAAGGCGGGATGGATTCCTGATGATGTGGAACTTGTTCACGTTCCCTTTGGTTTGGTATTAGGGGAAGATGGGAAAAAATTTAAAACTCGTTCTGGTGATACTGTCAGGTTACGGGATTTATTAAATGAAGCGGTGATTCGCGCCCGTGCAGATTTAGAAGGTAGATTAAAAGAGGAAGAACGAGAAGAGTCTGAAGAATTTATTAGTGAAGTTGCTGAGATAGTTGGTATCAGTGCCGTTAAATATGCTGATTTAAGCCAAAACCGTGCCAATGACTATATTTTTAGCTACGATAAAATGCTGGATCTTAAGGGTAATACTGCGCCCTATATGCTTTACGCTTATGCACGGATTCAGGGGATTAGCCGCAAGGGTGGAATTAATTTTGCTGAGTTGGGTGAGAATGTTAAAGTGCTTTTGCAGCATGAGACTGAGTTAGCGTTGGCTAAGTATTTACTGCAATTCGACGAAGTTATTCTTTGTGTAGAGGAAGAATTACGACCTAATCGCTTATGTGAATACTTGTATGAATTGAGTAAAAAGTTTAATCAGTTTTATGACCGTAATCAGGGGGTGCGGGTGCTTGAGGCTGAGGAACCTTTGCGGACTTCTCGTTTGGTTTTGTGTGATTTAACTGCTAAAACTTTGCGGTTGGGTTTGGATTTGCTGGGGATTCGGGTTTTGGAGAGGATGTAGGAGGGGAGAATTTTTAACGCAGAGGTACGCGGAGGATTTTTGGCTGTGTCTCAATGGTGGTGACGTTTCCTTTTATTATGGGTAGTAATACTAATCTCTATGTGCGATCGCTATGACTGATAAGGAAATTAAACAGTTAATGGAGAGTAATGCTAAAACGGCTCAGGCTATGTTAGATGAAATGGCTGATGCTCGTCAGGAACGACAAGAATTGCGGGAAGGTATGGTACAACTGCAAAATGCTGTGGCGCGGTTGAGTAATATACAGGAGTCGATCGCTAATTTATTGGTTTCTTTGGATGGCGATCGCCCCACTATTTTGAAGAAACTCTCGGCTATTGAGTATAAGTTGGATCAGTTATTGCCAGAAGAAGTCAAGGATGAGGCTGAATAAACTAGCCTCACTAACCTGCGTGAGGCTATCTGCTTAATTTTCAATCAAAACTGTGACGGATGCGACGGCTATCAACATTTCGTCATTTTTGTCGTTGAGTGAGGCGATCGCTTTTCCTTGTACTACCATTCCTCCAGATTCTACGGTTAAGGTTTTCCGCCCAAAGGGTAGTACAGCTAGTACTTCTTCTTCTCTGACTTGTTCGGGATAGGGAACTGCTACCTGAACTTCTACAATCATTTCATTTGGATCGTTCAAACCGGCGACTTCCCAAACACCAGGTAAGGCGTTGTGAGCGATCGCATTACGCACTGCTCTTGCGGCTGCTACGGTGGGTTCTTGTCCGTGCTGATCTATTCCCATACCCATCTCAATAATCAAGCGTTTACGCGCCACAGCTACCTCCTGAAGATATTTCACTTCTCACTGTATCGCTCAAAAGGGCTGCAAGTGCTAATTTAGTTTCATTACATTTGTTCTTCTTCTTCGTAGAACCAAATTTCTGCCAATAAACTTAAGCCAATGAGCCAAAGAAAACAGCAAACCGAAAACCAAAATATTCCCATCATTGCTTTCACCTCCAATTAGGCTGATGACTTCCATCCACTTATTAGCTAAATATTTACTAATCAAGAAAATGTTAGTCATGACACAAGGGTTATGATCATAAATGACTATATGATGAATAAATTATTACTCTAAATCTGCCAAATCGGTAATATATTTTATAAAGATTTATTTTGATAAGTTTGCTACTGGAATTTTGTAAATTGAATTATAGTAGCTTTTGAAATAATTCTCACTGCTGAGAGACTGATTTTATCTAATTGGCAGTGATTCCTATGACAAGAATATAAATCATACTTAATTTTTGGGCAAACCATCCACGGTAAAGGCTCTGCGCTAAAATGGAAGCATTGGGGTAAAAATCTCTGCGAATAGTTTCAAGAAATGAACAATTTTTACCCAATTCATTCACAATGTCTCAAGAGCATAACGAATCAATCCAAATTCAGCAGATAGCTAGTCTGAAACCAAAACATTTTGCTGATTTAATTAGAGCCGCCCAGTTAATTTTCGATCCGGCTGCGGGACTTACAGTTAGACAGGTAGAAGTTAACTGGCAAGATTTTGGTATTCCTAAAGATGTAGAACACAATCTCAAAGACTTGGGTTTGCACTATCAATATGCTTCTCCTCACATTCCTGGTGATGTTATTTGGAGTCAATTAACTCCTGAAACTAGAATCTGGTTTCTTAATAATAAAGATAACTTGTGGCGGTTTGAGGAGGCTTTCCCAGCGCTGGATGAAGACTAGCACCGCTACGCGGAAGTCAAAAGTCAAAAGTCAAAAGTTAAGAGACAGTTTAACTACTGTGGTGGCGTGATCGAGTTCAAATAGTGCATTAATTTGGATGGAATTAAACGCTGATAAACGCCGATAAACGCCGATAAATGTTTTTTATTGATGCACTATGTTAGCCTGATCACGCCAAGAATCAATTTAAACTCCGCAGTTCAATTCGCCAGCTTTTTGGCTAAAGCGGTGATTTTCGCGGTAGTCTACGGGACAATCTATGACAGCAGGTACATCTTGGGCGAGGGCTTCTTTAAGTATGGGGATTAAGTCAGTAGCAGATTCAACTCTGTAGCCTTTTAAACCCATGCTTTCGGCGAATTTGACAAAATCAGGATTACCAAAATGAACAAAGGATGAGTTACCTTTGCCAAATTGATTTTCTTGCTTCCACTCAATTAAGCCATAGCCACCATCATTAAATATTAAGGTGACAAAGGGAGTACCGACACGCAAGGCTGTTTCTAATTCTTGGCAATTCATCATAAAGCCACCGTCGCCAGTCACAGCTACAACTTTGCGGTTAGGAGAAACCAGTTTTGCTGCTAAAGCACCTGGAATCGCAATACCCATTGCGGCAAAACCATTGGAAATCAAGCAAGTATTGGGACTATGGCTGTGATAATGTCGGGCAATCCACATTTTATGTGCGCCAACATCAGAAATGACAATATCGTCTGGCCCCATTACCTGCCTTAAGTCATAAATTAATTTTTGCGGTTTAATAGGAAAACCATCATCATGAGCGTACTGTTCGTAATCAGCCCGAATATTTTCCCGCAAGCTGATGGCATAGGGATTGGGTTTACTCTGTCTATCTGCCAATTTTAAGATTTCATTCAGGGAATCGGAAATATCCCCTATTACTTCGACGTTAGGAATATAACTGCTATCAATTTCCGCAGAATTTGCGGCAATATGAATAATGGGAATATTGGCTTCAGGATTCCATTTTTTCGGGGAAAATTCGATTAAATCATAGCCAATAGCAATTACTAAATCTGTGTTATCAAAGCCACAGTTAATAAAATCCTTTTGTTGTAATCCCACTGACCATAAAGCTAAGGGATGAGTATAAGGAATGACACCTTTACCCATGAATGTATTAACAACGGGCATATTCATTTGGGTGGCAAATTGCGTAACCGCATCACTAGCTTGAGCGCGAATTGCTCCATTGCCGACTAAAATAATGGGGTTAACTGCTTGAGAAATGGCTGCCGCAGCTGCGCGAATACAAGCAAAGGAAGCATAGGATTTTTCGATATTATCCTTTCGCAATGGCTTACCTTCTACAGGCATAGCAGCAATATTTTCTGGTAAATCGATGTGGACTGCACCGGGTTTTTCAGTTTGCGATCGCTTGAAGGCTTTGCGGACTACTTCTGGTGTAATACTGGGGCGGACAATCTGTTTATTCCACTTGGTTACAGGGGCAAACATCGCCACCAAATCCAAATATTGATGGGATTCGATGTGCATTCTATCTGTTCCTACTTGACCTGTAATTGCTACTAAAGGCGCACCATCCAGGTTAGCATCTGCGACTCCAGTCATTAAGTTTGTCGCCCCAGGCCCCAGAGTAGAAAGACATACTCCAGCTTTTCCTGTCAAACGTCCGTAGACATCCGCCATGAATGCTGCACCCTGTTCATGACGAGTAGTAATAAATTGAATAGAAGAATGTTTTAGCGCTTCTAAAACGTGCAAGTTCTCTTCACCAGGAAGACCAAAAACATATTGCACTCCTTCATTCTCCAGACACTGCACCAACAATTCAGCTGTATTCATTTGATTTCCTCACTGGTTATAAATTAAGACGGGAGTGGGGGACTAGCCGCAGGGCGGAAGTCAAAAGTCAAAAAATTGACTGGGAATGGTTGCTTTATTTAGTCCCTGCTGTACCAGAGAAAAATAACTGCCAATACCCAATGACTAATAACTATGGACTAATCAGTTAACCCAGACTGTCTTAAGATTGACGAATTCATGTATACCTTGAATACTCAACTCTCTGCCGTATCCAGAACGCTTAATACCACCAAAGGGTAAGCGGGGGTCAGATTTAACCATGCTGTTGATAAATACGGCACCGGCTTCAATTTCCTGAATTAGGCGATCGCGTTCTTGGTCGTTAGTTGTCCAGGCACTTGCACCCAAGCCAAAAGGTGTAGCATTAGCTAATTGAATCGCTGCATCAATATCAGGTACACGGAATAATAATGCGACTGGGCCAAAAAATTCTTCCTGTGCGATCGCACTATCTAGGGGAATATCTGTAATAATCGTCGGCGGGTAAAAGTTACCGGGACGATCTGCTAAAGGTTGTCCACCAGTGAGGACTTTACCGCCACTTTTAACGGCTGCTTGCACTTGTTGGTGTAAATCTTCGAGAAGATCCGGGGTGGCGAGTGGACCTAAATCAGTATCTGGTTGCATGGGATCGCCCACTTTCAGCGCTTGAAATTTATCTAAAAGTAGCTTTTCAAATTCAGGTGCGATCGCTTCGGCAATAATAAACCGTTTCGCCGCTATACATGACTGCCCATTATTCAACATCCGGGCGGAAGTGGCTGTAGCAACTGCTGTCTCTAAATCAGCACTTTCTAAAACAATAAACGGGTCACTACCTCCCAATTCCAGAACAGTTTTTTTAATTTGTTTACCGGCGACGGCGGCGAGAGATGCACCCGCTGGTTCGCTTCCGGTCAAGGTAGCAGCTTTTACCCGGTGATCAGCCATAATATCGGCAACTTTGGCAGCACCGATTAACAGTGTTTGAAAAGCGCCTGGGGGAAAACCTGCCCGGTGGATAATATCTTCAATTGCCAAGGCGCACTGCGGCACGTTGGAAGCGTGTTTCAGTAAGCCGACATTGCCCGCCATCAGCGTTGGTGCGGCAAAACGAAAGACTTGCCAGAAGGGGAAATTCCACGGCATCACAGCGAGAATTACGCCCATAGGGTGATAGCGCACAAAACTATGGCTGGCATCGGTTTTGATTGGCACATCAGCCAGAAAACTCGGTGCGTGTTCGGCGTAATAGTTACAAACGAGGGCGCATTTTTCAACTTCTGCGATCGCTGCTTTATAAGTTTTACCCATTTCCAGGGTCATTATTTTAGCAAAGTCGGCTTTTTCTTGCTGTAAAATTATTGCAGCCTTTTCTAGCCATTGTGATCGCTCAGAAAAACTAGTCTGGCGGTACTGTTCAAAAGACTGACCAGCCAAATCTAGTTTAGACGCAATCTCTGCATCGTTGAGCGGCTCAAAAGTTGTGATCGTCTCCCCAGTGGCGGGATTGATGGTGGCGATAGCCATTGCCTGACCTCCCGTTAAAAAATAGCTTGAGGTAGCTTCCTAGTGTTACACACATTAATTGCGGAAGCTATACCCAAATTTTATTCTTTTGCTGAGGTTGAATTTTTGATCACTTAATAACTGCAACTATTTTTATATTTAATTATACTTACTTAATAAGTAAATTTTGTGAGATTAGATACACAATAAAACTCCGCCTGAATCTCTCTAGCTTCTCTGGAAAAAGAATAAAACCGGAAATGCCCTTTTTTCCAGAAATCATCTCTATCAAACCCTGAGAACTGGTGAGATTGGAGAAAATATTTTTTGACCAAAAGTCGCCCTAGAAGGGCGTTAGCGTAGCGTCTCGCAGAGAGGCTTGAATCCGATTCTTTTGGTCATAATTTAACTACTTAATTCGATCTCGTTTGTCAACAACGTCCACATCTGGGTCGGTAGTTGTTCTTTCTGTGTATCTGTCTGTAGTAGTAGCTACATTGGTAGCTGAACTAGGACTATCAGAAATTTCGTGTACTCTCCACTCACGAATACCCTGACTCATCAAAAGAGCAGCAGCACGGTTAATTTCGTCCTCTGGGCCGTCTAGGATCACCAAGTAGTCTCCTTGTGATACTCGTTCGCTATAAGCCTTAGCTTCTTCTTCGGGAATACCCAAACCAGTCAGCGCCCCCACAATACCACCTGCGGCTGCACCCAGACCAGCACCGGCTAAAGTAGTTGCGATCGCACCACCTGCAAGAAAAGGCCCTACTCCGGGAATAATTAAAGCTTCCAGACCTACAAGTAAGCCCCCAAGACCTCCTAACACAGTACCAGTTGTCGCACCAATACCAGCACCTTCTTGAGCCTCAGTTTCACCTCTATCTGTGACATCAGTTCCAGCAATTTGGTCACCCGCACCTGTATCTTTCGCCAAGACAGAAACCCTATCCATTGAGAAACCTGAGTCTCTGAGTTCATTCAGTGCTGCTTCAGCTTGTTGTCGATTCGGAAATGTCCCAATTGCCCGCTTATATCTTCGAGATGCCATTTTTTCTCCTTACAAAATTGCAACTGTGTCTCCACAAAAGTAATTTTTGTAGTCATACTTGCTCCAGTTTCTCTGATAGCATTGAAGTATTCATCAATCCCTAGATTTAGCTTGTTATCCATCACAAGAGGGTACTCGTATTTCACCCACAGTCGTGAGGAGGAGAGAGATATAGCCTTAGTGATGAGAAATCGTCTGATGCCAGATGTCATCCCGGATTTTTCTGTGTAGCCCCGAATGACCGTCGCTGGGTTGGTTTACCGAAAAATGGGGTTTAAAGCCTCGTTCTTCTAGAACGGCTTTTCTTTGATTTTCGGATCAACTCTCTGAGTAGATCGTTTTGAGTGCGATCTGTTTCTTCGCAATACGCCACAAGTATTTTGGATTCCTCATCAGAGCATCATATTGTTAATCTTTTTATGCCGTCATGTTGTAACATAATAACCGCGTAGTGTTTCCTTTAGGAGAAGGACACGAAGAAAGAAAGGAAGAAAAAATTAGAAGCAGCATCACGTTCAGATAATTCTGATTTTGTTTTTCCAGGTTTAAATTAATAGTATCAAGAACAGAAATAACCTAAATGTTTAATCGTTTGAAGATTGGAACCAAAATTGGCGCTGGTTTTGCTGTGAGTTTAGCAATTCTAGTTACTATAGGTCTGATCTCTTATCAAAGCACTAATGAACTCATTGTCACTTCTCGTAAGGAAAAGCATACCTACGATGTGTTAAATCAACTAGATGAACTTGGGTCTCAATTAATATTTGCGGAGACTGGACAACGGGGTTATCTGATTACGGGAGAAGAGCGCTATCTAGAACCTTATAACAATGCTGTGATATTTCTGGATAAAACCTTTGAAGAACTGGAGCAATTAGCATCAGATAATATTTTTCAACAGCGACGACTTGATAAATTGCGGCCACTAATCAATGAAAGAATGGCTGTAATGGAAAACGTGATTAATGTCCGAGAAAATCAAGGCTGGGAATCGGCTCAAGCCGCAATTCTCACAGATGAGGGTAAAAATTTAATGGATGAAATCCAAACTATTATTAAGGAGATGCAAAATGAAGAAAATCTATTGCTGCAACAGCACTCTGATAAAGCAGATATAGCTGCTCAAAGAACTATAAATAGTATTACATATAGTATACCTGTGGTTTCTCTGATTTTAGCTGTAATTGGATTCTTATTAACCCGGCATATATCAGCACCACTAACAGAACTTTCAGAGACGGCAGAAAATATAGCCGATGGCAATTTATCTGTCAGTTTACCAAATAGCGATCGCCGGGATGAAATTGGCATTCTTACACGAACTTTCAATCAGATGATTGCTAATTTGCAAAATATTACGCAGAAAAATGACGACCAGAATTGGTTCAATTCTAATTTAGCAGATTTTACCCAAATGCTTCAGGGGCAGAGCAATCTAGAAAATGTCTCTCGGATGGTTTTGTCAAATCTCGCACTATTAGTTGGCGCACAACAAGGCGTTTTTTATTTAATGGATGAGGCTGATAATCAGCCTATATTAAAGCTTTTGAGTAGCTATGCTTATCAAGAACGTAAGCATTTAGCAAACGAGTTCCGCTTGGGTGAAGGATTAGTGGGACAATGTGCCTTAGAAAAACAAAGAATCTTGTTAACTGAAGTACCTAAAGACTACATCCGCATTTACTCTGGTTTAGGCGCAGCACTACCATTAAATATTATTGTATTCCCTGTACTATTTGAATCGAATGTTACTGCTATAATTGAACTTGCTGCTTTGCAGCCATTTAGTAATCTACATTTAAGATTTTTAGAACAACTCAGTGAAATACTTGGGGTATTTTTGAATAATATTACTGCCAATACCCAAACTAAATATTTACTTGAAGCATCTCAAAGTTTAACAGAAGAATTACAAGTTCAGCAAGAAGAACTGAAGCAAAGTAATCAAAATTTAGAACAGCAAACACAGGAGTTAGAAGCTTCGCAATTGCTTCTGAAGCAGCAACAGGAAGAATTGAAGCAGTCTAATGAAGAATTACAGCAGCTAAATGAGGAACTTGAAGAAAAGGCAGAACTTTTAGAGGTACAAAACCAAGAAGTTGCTCATAAAAATCAAGAAGTTGAACGAGCGAGAAAGTCTTTACAAGAAAAAGCCGACGAGTTAGCTTTATCTTCTAAATATAAGTCCGAATTTCTGGCGAATATGTCCCATGAATTAAGAACACCACTAAATAGTTTATTAATTTTAGCGAAGTTGCTGACAGCTAATTCAGAGGGACATTTGACTGAAAAGCAAGTAGAGTATAGCCAGACAATCTACTCTGCGGGGAATGATTTGTTGGAATTAATTAATGATATTTTAGATTTAGCCAAAATTGAGTCGGGGAATTTTTCTGTAGACATTGAACAAATTAGCTTTATAGATTTGCAGACATCCATAAATAGAAGTTTCTCTGAATTTGCCCAGGAGAAAGGCATCAGTTTTGCAGTTGAATTGGAGGACAAGTTACCAAATACTATTTATAATGACCCGAAACGCTTACAACAAATATTAAAAAATCTGCTGGCTAATGCTTTTAAATTCACTGAAAAAGGCGGTGTAAAATTGCAAATTGGTATGAATGACGATGTTGGTAAAAGTGACATTTCCATGATTACTTTTGCCGTAAGTGATACAGGTATTGGCATTCCACTAGAAAAACAGAAAATTATTTTTGAAGCCTTTCAGCAAGCAGACGGTACAACCAGTCGGAAGTATGGGGGAACAGGTTTAGGCTTATCAATTAGTCGTGAATTAGCTCAACTTTTGGGGGGAAGAATTGAATTAGATAGCCGAGTAGGAGAAGGAAGTACTTTTACTCTCTACCTACCCCAAATTTACCCAGGTATTAGGGAAACAGTGATTCCGGAACAGACTATAAAGAAAGAAGTTTTATCTTCATTGAATCTAGCCACAACTCCATCAGCAAAACTGCTGACTACTCAACTTCATGAAATTCTAGATGATCGCGAGAATGTTCAACCAGGCGATCGCGTTTTGCTGATTGTCGAAGATGATGATAAGTTCGCCCGGATCTTCTTAGAAATGGCACGTCAACAGGGCTTTAAGGTGATTATAGCTTTACAAAGTAAAGCAGGTTTGGCTCTAGCACAACAGTTCAAACCCGATGCTATTACCTTAGATATCCATATGCCAGATATGGACGGTTGGACAATACTAGACCGTCTGAAGCGTGACCCAGAAACCAGACACATTCCTATACATATCCTTTCTGTAGATGAGAAAAAGCAACGGGGGTTACATTTAGGAGCAATTACTTACCTACAAAAGCCCATATCTCCAGAAAATTTAAATCAAGCATTAACTGAAATTAAAGACTTTATTGAGCGGAAGGTGAAAACGCTGTTAATCATAGAAGATGACCCGGTACAAGCGCAAAGTATTATGGATTTGATCGGTAATAGTGATGTCCAAAGTACAGCAGTGAATACGGGAACCGCAGCTTTAGAAATTTTGCAATCACAGCGATTTGATTGTATGGTGCTTGATTTAGGTTTGCCGGATATGAGTGGTTTGGAATTGATTGAAAAAATTAAGCAGCAATCCAGCCTTTTGAAATTGCCAATTATTGTTTACACAGGAAAAGAATTAACTCGACAAGAAGATACCCAACTGCGACGACTGGCAGAGACAATTATTATTAAAAATGTGCGATCGCCTGAGCGGTTACTAGATGAAACTGCTTTATTTCTGCATCGAATCCAGGCAGATTTACCCCAACCAAAACGCCAAATATTAGAAAAACTACGTCAAACAGATGCGGTTTTAGCTAATCGCAAAATTCTGATTGTGGATGATGATGTCCGAAATATCTTTGCGATTACCAGTTTTTTAGAAAGCTATAACATGGAAGTCTTATTTGCCGAAAATGGCAGAGATGGCATAGACATACTCCAAGCTAATCCTGATATTAGTGCTATTTTAATGGATATCATGATGCCTGAAATGGATGGTTATGAAACGACTATAGCGATTCGCCAGCAACAGCAATTCCGCTCATTACCAATTCTGGCTTTAACCGCTAAAGCTATGCCAGGCGATCGCCAAAAATGCATTGAATCAGGGGCTTCTGATTATATCACCAAACCTGTAGATACAGAGCAACTACTTTCTTTGCTGCGAGTTTGGCTATATCAATGATTGATCTTAATTTATGAATCTACCTAAACCTAGCTTAGAAGATATCGAAATCAAATTGCTATTAGAGGGAATATATCAATACTACGGTTATGACTACCGTAATTATGCTTTATCTTCGCTCAAACGCCGGATTCAAAACTTTATGCGCTTGGAGGGTTTAAGTAATATTTCGGCATTACAAGAGCGATTACTTCATGAACGCAGCTGTCTAGCTAGATTTTTGCTGAGTGTGACAGTGAATGTAACATCAATGTTTCGAGATCCCAGCTTTTATTTAGCTTTTAGAAATCATGTTATCCCATTGTTACGCACCTATCCTTTTATTCGCATCTGGCACGCTGGATGTTCAACTGGAGAAGAAGTTTATTCAATGGCGATTCTGTTACAAGAAGAGGAACTTTACCACCGTTGCCGTATATATGCCACCGACACTAACGAAAATGTCCTACAAAGCGCCAAAAATGGGATTTATCCCTTAAATAAGATGCAAGAATATACTCAACTTTACCTAAAAACAGGCGGGAAGCGCTCTTTTTCAGAATATTACACTGCGGCTTATGATCATGCTATATTTAGAGCATCTCTGAGAGATAATGTGATTTTTGCACAGCATAATCTGGCTAATGACAGTTCTTTTAATGAATTTAATGTCATACTTTGCCGAAACGTTTTAATATATTTTAATCAGATACTTCAAAAGCAAGTACATGAGCTATTTTATCACAGTCTTTGCACCTTTGGTATCTTAGGTTTAGGTCGGCAAGAATCCCTCAGATTTACTGACCATGAGCAGTACTATCATGAAATAGCTAAGGGTGAAAAGCTTTACCGGAGGCTAAACTAGTGCCTTTTGAATGTGTGGTTATTGGGACTTCGTTAGGAGGATTATCTGCACTGCAAATAGTTCTAGGAAATTTACCCGCGGACTTTCTCATCCCAATTGCTATTGTGCAACATCGGCACAAAAACTCAGGCAACACATTGCTGGGATTATTACAAAAAGACTCATTATTGCCAATCAAGGAGGTGGAGGATAAAGACAAAATTTTACCAGGACAGGTCTATCTGGCTCCACCAGACTATCATTTACTCATTGAAACAGGTTATTTTGCTCTTTCTACAGATGAGCCTGTTTCTTATGCTAGACCATCTATTGATGTGCTGTTTGAGTCGGCGGCTGATATATACGCAGAACAAGCAATTGGTGTTATATTGACAGGGGCAAATCACGATGGCACACAAGGTCTAAAAAAAATCAAAGCACGGGGAGGAATGGCTATTGTACAGGAACCTACAACGGCAGAAAGCGCAATTATGCCAGTAGCAGCAATATCTGCTGTGAAAGTAGATGGGATTTTGTCGCTTTCACAAATTGCCCAACTACTGCTTAAAGTTTGTCATTGACAAAAGTGCTGAGACGCGATTGATCACGTCTGTAGAAGCAAGTGCTAAGTGAAAAATCACATTTTATAGCGTATTTAAGTAAATAAACTCATGCAGCCGGATTCCAAAGTAAATATCCTTTTGGTGGACGATAAGCTGGAAAATTTACTGGCACTAGAGGCAATTTTGGAAGGATTAGGACAAAACCTAGTCAAAGCCACTTCTGGAGAAGAAGCTTTAAGGTGTCTGTTGCATCAGGATTTTGCCGTAATTTTACTAGATGTGCAAATGCCAGGGATTGATGGCTTTGACACTGCGACCCTAGTTCGTAGTCGCGGGCGATCGCGCCATACTCCGATTATCTTTCTCACAGCCTTTAGTACCAGCGATCAAATGCTGTTTAAAGGCTATGCTCTGGGAGCTGTGGATTATCTGCTTAAACCCATAGATACAGATATATTGCTCTCCAAAGTTACAGTATTTGTCGAACTTTTTCAGAAAACGCAAGCAGTTGAACGACAAGCAGGGGAACTCACAGCTATCAATGCGGAATTAAAGCAAAGTGAAGAACGGTTCCGTTCACTGAGTACCTGTTCACCGATTGGGATTTTTGAGACTGATACTGAAGGAGTCTGTAAATATAGTAATCCTTGCTATCAAGAAATTTGTGGCTATACTTTAGCCGAGAGTTTAGAAACCAGATGGCTGGAATGTGTACATCCCGAAGAACAAGAAGAAGCGATCGCTAGTTGGTCTGCCTATATTCGCGGAGGTAAGGAATATTCGGCAGAATTCCGCTTTAAAAGAACCGATGGTAGTCAACCTTGGGTTAAGGTTCGCTCTTCGCCCATGTTTTCTAGCCACGGTGAATTACTTGGTTATGTAGGGACTCTGGAAAATATTACTGAGCGTAAGCAAGCGGAAGAAGTTCGCGCTCAAGTGATTCGAGAACAGACGGCTAGGCAAGAAGCAGAGGCTACTAACCGGATGAAAGATGAGTTTTTGGCTGTGCTTTCCCATGAACTCCGCACACCTTTGACTTCCATGTTGGGTTGGTCAAAAATCCTCCGCGCTAAAAAACTTGACGAAAAAGCGACGGCGCGCGCTCTGGATGCTATTGAACGCAATGCGATCTCTCAAATGAAGCTGATTGAGGATATCTTAGATGTCTCGCGAATTATTCGTGGTGAGCTACGGTTGCATTTAACTGTGGTGAATCTGATTTCGATCATTGAAGCAGCTTTAGAGTCGGTGCAACCTCTGGCAGAAACCAAAAATATTGAATTAAATCCTATTCTGGATACTTCTCTCAACTCGGTTTGTGGAGATCCCGCCCGGTTGCAGCAAATTGTCTGGAATTTACTGACTAATGCGATTAAGTTCACTCCTGAAGGCGGTAAGGTAGAAGTCCTGGCTAATACTATAGAATCACAGGGGGAAGATCAGTTATTTCCCCGTGAAGAAGTTAGACTTTCGTCTAGTTCTGCTCCCCTGCGGTTTTCTAAATCTGCCTATGCCCAAATCCAAGTGATTGATTCAGGTATTGGCATTAGCCCAGAATTCTTACCTCAAGTTTTTGATCGTTTCCGACAGGCGGATAGTACCACAACGCGATCGCATGGTGGCTTGGGTTTAGGTCTGGCGATTGTGCGTCATCTCGTAGAATTACACGGCGGCATGATTTCCGCAGCCAGTTTGGGGACAAAACAGGGATCGACTTTTACTGTAAAAATACCCCTGATGCAAGAAAACAGTAATATTAAAGACGGTGAAGAAATATGGCCAGGAAATGCGACTAATTAACGACTGTGCGCCGTTGATTGTTGATAGATCAGAAACGGTTGTGCTGACTTTAACACCGCCTCCAGTAATCCTGGAAATATTGCCTCTAAATCCTCTTGCCTTAACCGATTGATGTGTTGTGTACCTTCTTTATGAGTTAACACAACTCCCGACTCTCGTAAAATTTTAAAGTGATTGGACATGGTTGACTTGGCGATCGCAAAATCAAACCCCGCACAACACTGTTCTCCCTGAGTCGCCAGCAACCGCACAATCTCTAGCCGCACTGGATCGCCCAAAGCATACAGCACTCCTGGTAAGGAAATATCTTTTCGGTCTGGATGATATAAAAATTTCATTGTTGCATTATCTCTTTAAATGCCGTATATTTTTTTTATTCGATAATATCGAACAACCGAATTAAATCAGGAGGCACTTATGTCATCCGTTACAAATGTCACAGAAGCCACATTTAAAAAAGAAGTTCTGGAAAGTGAAATTCCAGTCTTAGTGGACTTTTGGGCCCCTTGGTGTGGTCCTTGTCGGATGGTGACTCCAGTTGTCGATGAAGTTGCTGGCGAATATGCAGGACAAGTAAAAGTCGTAAAACTGAACACAGATCAAAACCCGACTGTTGCTAGCCATTACGGTATTCGGAGCATTCCCACACTCATGGTATTTAAGGGGGGACGACAAGTTGATATAGTCGTGGGTGCAGTACAAAAAACTACCTTAGCTCAAACTTTAGGGCAGTATATTAAACAATAATAGCCTACTGAGTGTACAGACGTGATAAATCGCGTCTGTACACAAAAGTGCTGCTGTGAACGGATCAGCTAGAAAACTAATATCATCATCATCAGGAGAATCTCATGCATCCTACCACTCAAATTAAACCTTTAGATGTACCTAACGCCATCATCCAGCGTCGTTCTATCAAGACTTTTAAAACAGACCCCATTGCCCCGGAATTGCTTCAACAACTGGTAGAATTAACCGTAGCTGCGCCCAGCAGTTTCAATATCCAGGACTGGCAAATTGTCCTAGTCCAAGATGAGGCGCAAAAGGCAGCATTAGCCGCAGCAGCTTGGAATCAACAGCAAATTATTCAAGCGCCGGTGACCTTTGTCTTTGCAGCCGATCCTAACGCCGGGGAGGGAGATTTGACCCCAGTTTATGAACAGGCGATCGCGACTGGAGCTTGGAATGAAGGCACGGTAAACTACTTTAAAAGTGCTATTCCCCAATTTCAAACAGGGTTGGGAGACAAACGCCGGGAATATGCGATCAAGAATGCGATTATTGCTGCTACCCATTTAGTATTAGCCGCGGAAAGTTTAGGGTTGTCCACCTGCTTGATGAATGGCTGGATTGAGGCGCAAGTTAAAGAAATTATCGGTGCTGATGATCCTGATTTAGCGATCGCTGTTTTAGTCCCTGTCGGTTATGCAGCAGAGCCACGCTTAAACCCTGGTCGTTTGCCATTATCTCATAACGTGTCTGTAGGTAAAATAGGAAATTCATATCAAGGTTAAATTCACCTAATTCGTAATTCATAAACCGATGATTGAACTTTACTACTGGACAACCCCCAACGGACATAAAATTACTATGTTCCTGGAAGAAACCGGGCTACCATACACAATTATTCCGGTGAATATTGGGGCCGGAGAACAATTTAAACCAGAATTTCTCCAGATTTCTCCTAATAATCGCATCCCCGCAATTGTTGACCATGAACCTGTTACCGAGGATGGACCGATTTCCGTATTTGAATCTGGGGCAATTTTGCTGTATTTAGCCGAAAAAACCGGGAAATTGATTCCTGAAAATCTGCGCGATCGCGTTGAAGTCCTCCAGTGGTTATTCTGGCAAATGGGGGGACTCGGACCAATGGCGGGACAAAACCATCACTTCAACAAATACGCACCCGAAAAAATTGATTACGCCATTAATCGGTATGTTAAAGAGACAGGACGCTTATATGCAGTGCTAAATAAGCGCCTAGCAGATAGAGAATTTGTGGCCGGCGATTATTCCATAGCTGATATCGCCGCCTATCCTTGGATTGTCCCCCATGAAAGCCAAAGCCAGAACCTAGAGGATTTTCCTCACTTGCAGCGGTGGTTTGAAACAATTCAGGCTCGTCCCGCTACTATTCGCGCTTACGAAAAAGCAGAAGCATTCCAACAGGAACTTGACTTGGAAAAATCACGAAATTTGTTATTTAACCAGTCGGCAAATACAGTCAAAATCTAGGAATTTTACGATTCTCTCCTTGCTTTTGCGTAGCGTCTCCCTTTGGGAGCTGATCGAATCGCCCCCTAACCCCCAATTATGGGGGAACAAGAATTTTCAAAGTCCTCCAAACTTGGGGAATTTAGGGGGCAAAACAGGCTCAAACGCAGACAGGAATGACTTTCGCGTAGCGTCTCCCTCTTCTCCCAAAGGGAGAGGCTAACGCCAACGGAGAAGGAGAGGGGTTGGGGGTGAGGTTCCCTACTTGATTACGAACTGAAACGAAACGTCAACTTTAGTAAAATCAGGTTTAAATCTCACCAAGTTAGTGATAACTTAAATAGTAGGACGCGAAATAAAAAACTAACCCCAAAGGGTAAATGACTATGTGTCCCCTGTCATCAACCCAAGCAAAGATCAGTAGATCAATCATAAGTGGCAAACAACCTGATTTTCTGGTCAGAGCCAAATCCTCAAGTGGAAAAAGTGTGATTGCTGATGTTGCTAGATGCTCTGTAAACCCTAGTTTTGAAGTTTCAAATAATTAACAAGTTTAACAATTGCAAAACAGTGAACCTATAAAAACCTGGTCAACCCGTACCAGGTTTTTTGGTTTTCTAGGAAGTTTTCAATTGAATATGACTTACGCAAAAACTCTGTGAAACCCTCTTTACTTCTCCCAAGGGGAGACGCTACGCGAACGTGTACTTCTCCCAAAGGGAGAGGCTAGCGCCAATGTGGTTCGTTTTTTCATAATTTTGCGTAAATCCTGTTGAAATTAAATCTTTTCTTCAGTGTATCGTCTTGGTGTATAAACTGAAATGCGTCCATCACTGCGCTGAATTGTTCGGGTTTGGCTGGAACCAACTAAAATAACTGTCCGCATATCGGCTGAATCTGGTGTTAAGTGATCAAGTTTTATTACCTTCACCATTTGTCCTGATCTGCCGAGATTTCTGGCTAATACGACTGGGGTATCTGGTGTTCTATATTGCAGTAAAATAGTTTTCGCTGCTGCTAGTTGCCAAGTGCGCTCTTTGGAGACAGGATTATAGAAGGCGATCGCAAAATCAGCTTGAGCCGCCCCAGCAATTCGTTGTTCGATAATTGACCAAGGTTTTAAAATATCAGACAGGGATATCGCGCAGAAGTCGTGTCCTAATGGCGCACCAATGACCGCCGCCGCCGCTTGCATAGCCGATATCCCCGGTGCAACATGAATATCTATACTTTCCCATTCCGGTTTGGGGTAGCGATCGCATACCTCAAATACAGCCGCAGCCATTGCATATATCCCAGGATCACCAGAAGAAACTACTGCTACATATCGCCCTTTTGCTGCCAAATCCAGCGCCATTGTAGCCCGTGCAATTTCTTCCCGGTTGTCGGACTCGTGCAGTTGTTTACCATCAGCCAGAGAACCAATTAAATTTATGTATGTTTTGTAACCCACTAAATCAGTTGCAGATTTGAGTATTTCTTTCACCTCTGGAGACATCCACTTGGAAGCACCTGGCCCAGTGCCAATAATTGCTAACCGTCCCTGTGCTTGACCGATGGTGCTGGGGTCGATTGGTGTGGCGGCTATGGCGATAGCTAGGTGGGAAGATGAGGAGGATAAGGGAGATGAGCCAGTGGTGGTGAGTGCTATGGCTTGGGACGGGCTATAACCTTGTAATGTAAAATTTTCTAGTTGATTTGAGGTAAAAAAGCGGGCAGGTACTTTAAAGGCGTTAGCAATGGCTTTTAAGCTGGGATTATTGGCTAGGGTGATTGGTGCAAATATTCCGGCTACTGATTCTGGGGCAAGTTCGGCATCTGCTAGCAGCTGTTCTACTAAGGCTACATCAACGGTATCACTAATGGCAATTACTATAGTTGCTGGGTGATAAACAAGGCGGTTGGCTGAGGGAGTTACTAATCGTTCTGTAACCTGGATTGTCAAATCACCATTGGGGTCTATAGGTAGTTGACTATTACTCAACCAAGGCGCTGAACCTTCAAGCTTAACTTGCGCCCCTGCTAATAAATCTGAAATAAATTTCTTCGCATCATCTGGGTTGGCTAAATGATATCCAGGTGGAGGAGATAATAACGCGGTGCGGAAACGGATATCACCTGTGGTAGTGATTGCAGGTTTAACATCAAGCGCCTCAGCAATACGTCGCGCCAAATCATTCACACCATTCAGTCCACCCAAAAGTGGAACTACCGCACTACCATCTTCAGCTACGGCTATTACTGGCGGTTCCTGTTTTTTATCGGAAAGCATTGGTGCTATTGTTCTGATCAGGATACCAGCAGCACAAATACCAATTAACGGTGTTCCTTCGGCGAATAACTCGCGCAGTGTTTCCCCAAAATTCGTGAAGCTAACATCAACGCCAGATGTGCGACCTGCCAAACCGTATAATGTTGCCTCTGGCAGGACATTGATGATTTTTCGGGCTACTGGTACACTGTTTTCACCCAGTACCACTATGGCAGGTGCAATCTTTGTGATCATTTGATTAGATATTTTACAAAAGTTGATGTCCTTTCAAATGAAACCACAGATGGACACAGATAAACACAGATAATTTTGCACTAACAGTCTAATATTTCTTCGATAACACTCTTTAAATCTTTTTCCCCAGGGCGTTTAGCAAATTGCTCATGACTATAAATCCAAACAAGTCTGATGGTAAAAGTAGTGACATTCACTAAATACATTAACCTGATTTGTCCGGAAGCTCCCTTAGCAAATCGTAGTTCCAATTTGTGAAATGTCCATCCTTCTGTTAATTGCATCTTTGAGGGTAAAGGTTCTTGACGGGAGTTATAAGGATACTGCTCTTCAGTCAAATTTTCTATAATTTCTACCATCAGTTCAACAAAACTAGAACCATGAAACTTTGCCAATTTTTTAAAAGAACGCTGGAAATTATCAGACTTTTCAATCGAGAAGGGAGTTAAGCCAGTCACGCACCTCTCCTTTATTAATGCGATTTGAAGATTCTGAATTACAAGCGTCTTCTAAAACCTGAGACATTACAGATTGAAAAGCAGGATGGTCCCGTTCTATTAAATCAAGTTTCTGATAACCCAAAGCCTTCATATCCTCCAGCAAAATCCGTTCCGTTGAACTTGCATTTGCAGGTAAACCCTTGCGTGCTTTTGTCCAAGGAAACTCCAAGTGAGTCATATTACTGAGTCGATAAGCACGGTAACCACCAAAATATCCCCAAATTTCCTCTAACAGCTTTTTTTCATCTTGAGGAATCTGTAACAACAATTTCTGACTAGGTATGGGTAACTGCTGCGCTTCAAATTCACTGTAAAACCTGTAAGCCGGAGGACAGACAGGCCCGTATCGCCATGCTTGAATGTCTTCGTCAAACAATGGCTGATCGTATATTGCTAAATACAAGCTTTGTGAATAGTAGAGAAGCTTTTGAACCTTCATGTTGGTCATTTCGGCTTCTATACCGTCTTCGTAAGCCCTCGCAATAAAGTAGCGAGCTGCGTCTAGACAATTTATCATCGTTCAGACCCGCAAATAAAACCAAGCATAATATCATAGCAAATTTTTAATTTGCCTATATACTTAATTATAGATTCAATAGTACAGAAATACTATTTACATAGCGTGTCGTAGACAAGAATTTTGTTTAACCTATAGTCGATTTTTGGTGGGGATGATAATCATTGAGAAATAGGGTACTTGATCGGGATCAACTTCATCTAGGGGTACTATTCTTTGTTGTGTGGTTGTTGCCCTCTCAATATATAATGCCCGTGATGCCAAGCCTAATTGATGTAAAACATCTCGCACTTTGGTGAAATGGCGACCTAGTTTCATAATCGCTGCTGCATCAGTTGCTAGTAAGTGCGTAATCAATTCTTCTGCTGGCATGGGGGCAGGTAAAACGGTCATAATATCGTTGTAATAAGTGAAGGGTACACCCAAGGCTACAGGACAAGCCATGAGTGAGGATATTCCCGGTACAACTTCCGTTTGATAGTGTTGAGATAAACGTGTGAAAACATACATGAAGGAACCGTAGAAAAACGGGTCACCCTCACACAATACTACTACATCCCTGCCTGCGGCTAGATGTTCGGCTATTGGTTCAACTTCTTTGTCATAAATTAAATTGGCCGTTTCTGGTTCTAAGGCGCGGGGAAGGTGAAACAGCACCTCGATTTGATCCCCGGTGAGATATTGGGAGACGATCGCGCGCGCTATACTTTCTTTATCGACTGCTGACTGATAAGCCACCACAGGGGCAGCCTGTAATAGTCGCAATGCTTTCAATGTCAATAGTTCGGGATCACCTGGCCCTACACCAATTCCATAGAGACGGCCTTTGGTTTGCATGATTATTCTTCCTCTTTTGCTAAGGCATTAACGGCTGCTGCGGCGATCGCACTGCCACCACGCCGACCATGTAAAGTTAAAAATGGTACACCTTTGCTATTTGCTGCTAGTGCGGCTTTTGACTCTGCTGCACCAACGAATCCCACTGGAAAACCTAAAATCAGCGCAGGTTTTAGCACTCCTTCTTCCAGCATTTCTAACAGCCGAAATAGTGCTGTCGGGGCATTCCCCACTGCTACCACTGCCCCTTCTAAGTGCAATCGCCACAATTCTACGGCAGCAGCTGATCTCGTATTACCCAAACGTTTAGCCAGCGCTGGTACTTCCACATCATAGAGGGTGCAAATAACTTGGTTGTTTGTCGGTAGTCTCTTCCTCGTAATCCCTTCGGCAACCATGCGGCAATCACACAAAATCGGCGCACCTGCTGCTAGTGCTGCGCGTCCCGCCTGCACCGCCGTTGATGAATAACCCAAGTCAGTAACGATATCAGTCATTCCACAGGCATGGATTAGGCGTACAGCTACTTTTGCTACATCTGGAGGCAGGACATCCAGCTTGGCTTCGGATCTGATGATTGCAAAGGATTTACTGTAAATTTCGTTAGCATCTCGGATGTAGTCAGACATGGGAAAATAGTGAATGGTGAATGGTGAATGGGAATGGCTATGCCACGCAAGCTAACAGAAATAACCCTAACTTACAGAGGAAAATAACGGGTGTAATTGGGCAATCTCATATCTATTAACAAATTCTCCAAAGGATTCATCAGGATTTCGGCATTGAATTTTATAAACTTGTAACATCTGCCCTAACAATACAGGTAGTTCGGCCACAGTGACATATTGATAGAGTTGACGACCAAATTTTTGGTTGCTGTCACCTATGGCTTCGCCACGCAAGCTATCACCAACATAAATGTGATAAGCTCCCATTGTTCCATTTTCTGATTCTAGGCTGACACCGAGCAAGGTAATATCACTATGACTATGCTGGGCGCAAGATTTTTCGCAGCCGCTAAAATGAATATGAACTGGGTGATTTAGACTAACATGAGTTTCCAGATACTTTGCTAATGCCAAAGCATCACCTTTAGTATCCGTGGCGGAAGCTGCACAACCTTTATTACCAGAACAGGCAACTAATGCACTATTGATATTACTTGCTGAGACATCTAATTTTAAAACAGCAATTTCACTTTTGACATCGGTAAGCGATCGCGCCGGAATATCTGTCAGGAGCAAATTTTGCCAAGGAGTTAGCCTCAGAGTCCCGTTACCAAATCTCTGGGCTAAATCAGCTAAACCCCTAATTTGCTGAGTCTCTAGCCTACCTAAAGGTAAAACCACGCCAATATAAAATAAGCCTGGCTGACGCTGGGGATGAATACCGATATGTTGATAGTTGGAGTTTGACCTGTTTTCGACACTGGTTTTGTCAAACTGTCCCTGGGATGTGAGTTGAAAACCTAGACGTTGTTCAACTTCTTGAAGATAACGTTCACAACCCAAATTATTTAATAACTCTCGTAAACGCAGCTTGCGCCGACTGTTTGGGTCAGTATAGTTGAGATAAACTTCAGCCAAAGCTGCCAAAACTGGCAAACATGACTCTGGTAATAAGACAATTCCCATATCAATGGGTGGTTTTCCTTTGACACCGACGCTGAGATGCAGACGAAAATAAACTCTACCGTCAATTAAGACAGCAGCAAACATGATATCGTTGAGGCGATCGCACACCGAGACTGTACCACCACCATCAAAGCAAACACTAAATTTTGCCGATAGTCCTGATAGGGTGGGATGTGCGGCGATATAATTTTCCCAGTCCTGCACAAAGGGACGAGTATCAATTAATTCTTGGGGATCAATACCAGCAGTGGGACTGGTCATAATATTCCGAATGTGGTCAACAGCGAAATTGCGAGAACCAATACCTATATTTTGTAAATCCTGGAGAACTGCTGCATTTATTCCCGAACGCAGTTCCCTGATTTGGAGGTTGGCGCGATTGGTAATATCGACATATCCACCCCCGTAATTCTCTGCTATATCTGCGATTGCATGACACTGTTTACTATCCAGAATTCCACCTGGTACTCTGATGCGTGATAATATCCCATCTTGAGCGGGTGTATCATAAAATAAGCCAGGACATAAGGCAAAACCGGACAGCAAAACATTAACTCCTTCCCTGTGCGACGCAGGCAATAGATAGTATGTGTGTCTTAAAAACACTGCTATAGTTGGCATTCTGACTTGGCAAATGTTCTGCTTTCGCTTTACCATTACAGCTGCGGCACAGTCCCGGAATTTCACCGGAGTTTCCCAACTCTTAGCTTCAGTAATTTAACATGATCAGGTATTCAGATCGCTGGATGCGATCTATTTTTTATATTCAGTTAAACTTAGCACTGGGTATATCTGGAGATTTTATTTACAACCCAATGAGTAGCCCTGTGACATTTCTTTGGGCTAATTACACAACATTTCAGTAATTTTATTGTACTAAATCAACTAAGGTGTCACATTGGAACCGGACTACACATGAAACTAAGCATCCACGATAATGCTCAGATGTGAATACCGATAGTGTGATGTTGGTCGAACCAGGTTCTAAGATGCGTTTCACTTTGCAAACTTGCATCTTATTCTTACAGTAGGCAATAATGCGATCGCCTGCTTTGACATCCAACGCTTTAATTTTCAATTAATACTCAACCTAATTATGAAATTTAATTAACTCAAGTAAATATATATTGCTATATTTTACCTGGATTAACAGTTGTAATGCTTGTTCATTATAACACACTTACTAATAGTTATGAAATGCTCAAATTTTGGCGCTGTTTGACAAAGCATCATTACAGGCTATTTTTCCAAAAAATGATGATTAACTGGGATTAATCGCCGAAAAAGCCGCAAAATTTAGTTAAATTATTACAGCTTCTATGACACGGAAATGGTTATCGATTGTGGGTATTGGTGAAGATGGCTTACAGGGGTTAAGTGCGATCGCACGTTCTCTGATAGAGCAAGCTGAAGTGATTGTCGGAGGCGATCGCCATTTAGCCATGTTACCCCCAAATGATCAACGCCAGAAAATAGCCTGGACATCTCCCATTAGCAGTTCCATCGCCGAAATTATCCGTCGTCGGGGTGAATCAGTCTGTGTGTTAGCCAGTGGCGACCCTTTTTGTTACGGTATCGGTGTCACCCTGACGCGACAAATTCCCCTAGAAGAAATTACGATTATTCCTGCGCCTTCCACCTTCAGCCTCGCCTGTGCCAAATTGGGATGGTCTTTTAGGGAAACAGAAACCTTGAGTTTGTGCGGTCGTCCAGCCTCTCTACTCCATAGTTACATCTATCCCAACGCTAAACTTTTGATTTTGAGTGAAGGCAAAGACACGCCTGCAACTGTTGCCGACATCTTGACAAATCGCGGTTATGGTGGTAGTAAAATTACAGTTTTAGAACATCTGGGCGGTATTCAGGAAAGAATTGTCGAAGGTATAGCCGCAGATTGGGATAAAAGAGAAATTGCACCGTTGAATGCGATCGCAGTTGAATGTATTGCTAATGCTGGGGTGGTACCTTTACCTAGATTACCAGGATTGCCAGATCATGCCTATCACCATGATGGACAGTTAACCAAGAGTGAAGTCAGGGCGGTGACTTTAGCAAAATTAGCTCCCATTCCCGGAGAATTACTGTGGGATGTCGGTGCGGGTTGTGGTTCAATTTCTATCGAATGGATGCGGACTGATTCTCGATGTCAGGCGATCGCCATTGAACAGAATTCTTCTAGACTGGGTTACATAGCCAACAACGCCGCAGCTTTAGGAACTCCCCACCTGAAAATTATTAGCGGTAAAGCACCATCAATTCTCCAAAATTTACCCACACCGGATGCGATATTTATCGGCGGTGGAGTCACAGCAGCAGGGCTGTTTGATATCTGTTGGAATGCACTGCGTCCGGGTGGGCGATTAGTAGCTAATGTTGTCACTGTAGAAGGTGAGCAAATTTTATTTAAATGGTATGAGCAGGTTGGTGGTAGTTTAACTCGTATCGCTATTCAAAGAGCAGAACCTATTGGTAAATTTTTAGGTTGGCGGGCGATGTCACCTGTTACTCAATGGATAGCAATAAAACCTGAAAACTTTTAATAATAGTGAAGTGTGCAGACAAATAAATTATTTATTTTTCGTCCCATATAATTCATGCTATCACACTGTTAATAATTTATCTGGGCTAATTCATTTCTAACATTCTCCAGCATCACTTGATATCGAGGATCTTGTAAACCATTTCCGAAATCCCCATTTAAATACTGCTGTAAAAGTTTCTCTGCCGCTTTGTAATCTGCCATTGCACTGGCTTTATTATTTAAATCACGGTACATATTACCTCTGAAAAAGTATTGATCAGCATTGGGACTACTATCACCAATTAATTGATTCAAATCGGAAATTGCTTTCTTTTTTTCCCCTAACTTTTCATAAGCCCTAGCCCGGTTCCAATAAGCTCCCCTACTAAAACCAAACCTACCTGTATTTTGCCTAATTACTTCGCTATGGTCCGCCACTGCGGCTTGATAATTTCCCAGGTTATAGTAAGCATTAGCACGATGATAGTATGCTTCTTCACCTTGAGGATTGAGAGTAATTGCCTGTGTAAAAGAAGAAACCGCAGATTGGGAGTCTTTTTCGCAGTCTTCTTGAAAGTGTCCCAGACCTATGAAGTCTTTGACTGTATTCAGATACGGTGGCTTAAAAGTTTGGCACTCACTAGCAGCATTAGAAGCTGGTATTTGTGCAACTAACGGGATCGAAAAACCTAGCAGCAAAATAGACGATGCATAAGCTAACACAGAAGGTTTAGAGAATGTAAATTTCATAATTTCAACCAGATTAATAACGCTAATTTAACACACAAAAATTTTTTCCCAAGTTACTAAAATAATGAAGTATGGGCAAAACCCACCCCATCCGGTTTTTTAGGCAAAACCTCACGCCTATCAAATATCCTCTATGATGCAAAAACTACATCTTCGTAAAGTTCTGCTATAGTCGCCTCAAAGTCTATACTATTTAATCGAAATGACTTTTCTTCTGCTGTGTAGGATTGCAAAACCCACAGCCCTTGACCATTACGGCGAAAACATTCAACTCGCTGACGTTTTGTGTTAATTAAGACGTATTCTTCTAGAGTTTCTAGCAGCTGATAATCGGCGAATTTATCCCCTCGGTCAAAGGCTTCGGTAGAATCAGATAAAACTTCCACAATTAAAGTAGAAAATCTTTTATAAGCTGGCGTTTCTTGGTCTCTTTGGTCGCAAGTTACCATGACATCGGGATAGTAAAACCGATTCAGTGATTCAATTCTGGCTTTCATATCCGCGATGTAAACACGACAACCTGAACCACGTACATGATTACGGAGGAGAGTAGCAAGGTTGAGCGCAATTGTCACATGGGAATCTAGCGCCCCCGCCATTGCGTAGATATAGCCATCAATATACTCATGTTTAATATCACTCTGCTCTTCCATCTCTAAGTATTCTTCAGGAGTGACGTAGATTTCCGGGGAAGCAACCATATTTAAAACCTCAAGGTATAGACTATATTCCTGGGGTTTCATCCCCAAGCCAGAAGTTAACAGCTTTCCTACTATCTAGCATATACATATAAAAACGGGAAATGTACCTCAAAGATCACAGTTGCTGTTCGCCTAGCGTCTTGGAGATAGGAGAGATAAATGAGGTCTTAACCTACTACCGTTGTGAAACTTGTTATGCATGAATTATGTGAGACTGTATTAAACAGTGAAGAAAAAATTACTCTGCGTCAGTTTATCCTGGAATTAAGTGCTACCGATAAACGTTATTTTTTAAGAAACGAGATTTTACATAATTTTGCCGACTTTTGTCACCAATACCAAAAGCCTACTTACTTTTATTATTCTTCTTCTATTGGCAGACTAATTCATAATACCCATGAAATGATTTTAGAAGCAGAAGGCACATGGTTTGTGGTTCGACCCAGGATTGGTAGTCAACAAGTGTGGCGACTGCAAACCGATTTCTCTGGATTTGAGTCAATGACACCCCAAGCGTGGTTAGATGTCAGCGATCGCCTCGTTAATCGCTATCAACCGCACATTCTCGAAATTGATTTTCAACCTTTTTCGGAAGAATCCACTAGAATCAGTGACCCCAGAAACATTGGTCAAGGTCTAGCCTTTCTGAATCGTTACTTGTGTAATCAACTGTCTAATGACACTCATTATTGGCTAGAGGTGATATTTCAAGCATTATATCGGCTGACTTATGATCAAAAACCGCTGCTAATTAGCGATCGCATTCCCTCCGGTCTTCACCTAGTCAAACAAATTAAGCAAGCCTTAAAATTTCTCAATCAGCAACCCCCAGAAGAACCTTACGCCAATTTTCGTCCTCACCTCCAAGAACTCGGTTTGGAACCAGGGTGGGGTAATACGGCTGGGCGCATATCCGAAACCCTAGAACTGTTAGAACAACTCATTGATAACCCCCAACCCGCTATCTTAGAAGCCTTTGTCGCCCGTGTCCCCGCCATTTTCCGCGTCGCCCTCGTTTCCATACACGGTTGGGTTGGTCAACAGGATGTTTTAGGTAGAGATGAAACACTAGGTCAAGTAATATATGTCCTCGAACAAGCCCGCAGTTTAGAAAATAAACTCCAAGCAGAAATCAAACTTGCGGGACTTGACTTATTAGGGATTCAACCTCATGTAATTATCCTCACCAGACTCATTCCTAACTGCAAAGGCACAGAATGTAATTTGCGGTTAGAAAAAATCCACGATACTGAAAATGCTTGGATATTACGCGTTCCCTTTGGCGAATTTAATTCTGATATTACCAACAATTGGATTTCTAAATATGAGATTTGGCCTTATTTAGAAACATTTGCCCAAGATGCCGAGAAAGAACTATTAACTCAATTCCAAGGTTGTCCAAATCTGATTGTGGGCAACTATAGCGACGGTAACTTAGTCGCCTCTCTCATTTCCCGCAGCCTAAAAGTTACCCAGTGCAATATTGCCCATTCTTTAGAAAAACCTAAGCACTTATTTAGTAATTTATATTGGCAAAATCTAGAAGAAATTTATCACTTTTCTGCACAATTTACCGCCGATTTAATTAGCATGAATGCGGCTGATTTTATCATCACTTCATCCTACCAAGAAATTGTCGGCACACCAGACACAATCGGTCAATATGAGTCATACAAATGTTTTACCATGCCGGATCTATATCATGTGATTAATGGGATTGATTTGTTCAGTCCTAAATTCAACATGGTTCCGCCAGGAGTCAGTGAAAACATCTTTTTCCCTTATCACCAAAAAGACAGGCGAGATCCCGAATTTACTACCCAAGTACAGGATTTACTTTTTACTCGTGAACATTCCCAAATCCTCGGTCACTTAGATAACCCTAACAAGCGCCCAATCCTTACTGTTGCCCCCATCACCTCAGTAAAAAATCTCGCGGGATTGGCGGAATGTTTTGCTAAAAATCGGGCATTACAAGAACGTTGTAACCTGATTATTATTACGAGTAAACTGTATCCAAATGAAGCCACCAATTCAAAAGAAGTAGAGGAAATTCAAAAACTCCATGACATAATCAATCAGTATGAACTCCACGGAAATATCCGCTGTATAGGGATGCGTCTTCCTAGCCCTGATCTCGGAGAAGCATACCGAGTAATTGCCGATTCTCAAGGAATTTATGTCCACTTTGCCCGCTTTGAATCCTTTGGTCGCAGCATTCTAGAAGCGATGGTTTCTGGTTTACCAACTTTCGTCACTAAATTTGGTGGTGCTGTGGAAATTATTGAAGAGCGAGAAGATACTTTTCATATTAATCCTACAGATTTCAAGGAAACAGCAAATCAAATTTTGAGCTTCATTGATGAATGTGAGACTCAACCCCATTACTGGCAGAAAGTTTCCGATTCCATGAGTCAGCGTATTCTTAATAAATATAATTGGCAGTTAAACACCAGTCAAACACTATTGTTGGCGAAAATATTTAGCTTTTGGAACTTTGCCGCTCCGGAGAATAACGCCGCTAAACATCGCTATTTAGAAACCTTATTTCACCTAATTTTTAAACCCAGAGCGGAAAAGATTTTAGAAGAACATATGCAACGTTCTCTCGTCATGCAAAATTGAAAATTCTGCATTGCTAATTGTGAATTTAGCAAAGGTATTCACGATGAATAAAAAAACTCCTAATAACCATTTTATCTATACAGATTGGATATTAATTGAAACTCATTTTGACCCAGAACAATTGCATTCTAGAGAAACCATCTTTACAATTGGCAACGGATACCTGGGAACACGGGGCAGTTTTGAGGAAGGTTATATTCGTGCATTACCAGCTACTTTCATCCATGGTGTCTATGATGATGTTCCTGTAGTTTATACAGAACTCGCCAATTGTCCCGACTGGCTACCATTGGTATTGAGTATCAATGGCGACAAATTTCGTTTGGATCAGGGGGAGATATTAAGGTATGATCGACAACTAGATTTACGTCAGGGTATTTTTTCCCGTTCTTTGCGTTGGCGCAGTCCCAGCGGGAAAACTGTAGATATTCACTTTGAACGCTTTGCCAGTTTAGCTGACCAGCACGTATTGGGGCAGCGCTGTCAAGTAACGCCTGTAGATTTTGATGGAATGATTGAAATTCAGGCGAGTATTAACGGCTACCCAGAGAATCAGGGTTTTAATCATTGGGAAGCAATCGACCAGGGTAAAACTGAACAAGGAATTTGGTTACACAGCCGGACTCGCGGTTCCCGGATCGATATTGGCATGGCGGCAAGGATGGTAATATCGGGAACTGAGGCAGCTTTAGAAGTGCATACTGCCCCTGGCTACCCTACCTTAACTGCAACCTTCCTGGCTACATCACAGCAGACGGTGACAGTAGAGAAGACTGTGACAGTTTTTACCTCACGGGATGTTTCCCAACCAGTGCCAGCAGCTCAAGAAAAACTCGCGCAATTGCCAGACTATATAACTTTGCTGCAAGCCAACGCCCAAGCATGGAATGAGGTTTGGCACTATAGCGATATCGTGATTGAGGGAGATAGTAAAGCTGCTTTTGCTGTGCGTTACAATCTATTTCAACTGCTGATTTCTGCGCCCAAGCATGATGAAAAAGTCAGCATTCCCGCTAAAACTTTGTCAGGGTTTGGCTATCGTGGTCATATTTTTTGGGATACAGAAATTTTTATTCTGCCCTTTTTTACTTTCACCCAACCTGCTTTAGCCCGAAATTTATTAAGTTATCGTTACCACACTTTAAATGGTGCGCGACGCAAGGCATCCCATTATGGTTATAAAGGGGCGATGTATGCTTGGGAAAGTGCGGTTACAGGGGATGAAGTTACACCACGTTGGTCACTTCCTAGCGATTTTTACGGTGAAGATATCAGAATTTGGTGTCGTGACCACGAAATACACATTAGTTCAGATATTTCTTATGCTGTTTGGTATTACTGGCAAGCCACCGGCGATGATGAATGGATGCAAAAGTGCGGTGCTGAGATTATTTTAGATACAGCTGTCTTTTGGAATAGTCGAGTTGAGTTTAATTCTGAACAAGACCGCTATGAAATTCGGGGGGTAATTGGAGCGGATGAATATCACGAGTTTGTCCATAATAATACCTTTACTAATCGGATAGTGCAGTGGCATTTAGAAAAAGCTTTGATAGTCAATGATTGGCTGCATCAAAATTTCCCAGAACGAGCTAAGGAATTAGAGGATAAATTACAACTCACGGCTGAGATAAAAACCCAGTGGGAAGATATCGTGGCTAAACTTTGGATTCCTTACGATGCTGAAACGGGATTAATTGAACAGTTTGAGGGATTTTTCCAGTTGGAAGATATTAACTGGAATGACTATGAACCACGCACCCAGTCGATGCAAGGGATTTTGGGTATTGAAAAAACCAATAAATTGCAGGTACTCAAGCAGCCAGATGTATTGATGCTGTTGTACTTAATGCGGGAATTAGGAGATTTTCCTTACAATCAAAAATCATTACAAGCAAATTGGGACTACTACGCACCCCGCACTGATATTACTTATGGTTCATCACTTGGCCCAGCAATTCATGCCATTTTAGCTTCAGATTTAGGCAAGTCGGCTGAGGCTTACGAACGGTTTATGCAAGCAGCAATGGTGGATCTCGAAGATATCCGTGGTAACGCTGCCGATGGTATTCACGGGGCGAATGCGGGGGGAATTTGGCAAGCTGTGGTGTTTGGTTTTGGTGGGATTAAACTGAGAGACAGTCGCCCTCTGGCCAACCCTCATTTACCCAGGGGTTGGACACGCCTGAAGTTTAAACTGCACTGGCGCGGTAAATGGCATGAGTTTGATTTACGTCCCCAAATCACTCAGGAGGAAAGTAACAAAGGATTTATTTTATTTGCTCCTTCATCTCCCCACACTTCTAAAATCCAAGGGGTGATATTTGATTTAGACGGCGTGTTAACTGATACAGCAGAATACCACTATCAAGCTTGGCAGAAATTAGCAGATGAGGAGGATATCGAATTTAATCGGCAAGCTAATGAGGCGTTGCGGGGTATATCTCGTCGGGCTTCTCTGATGCGGATTATTAAGAATAAAAAATATTCAGAGGCAGAAATTCAGGAAATGTTGGAGCGTAAAAACGGCTACTATGTGGATCTAATTGAAAATATTACACCAAAAGATGTGTTGCCAGGTGCGATCGCTTTATTGGATGAATTGCGACAACAGGGGATAAAAATCGCCATTGGTTCAGCCAGCAAAAATGCCCAGGTGGTTGTAGAGCGTTTGGGAATTGCTGATCATGTAGATGCGATCGCAGATGGTTATAGTGTACAACAACCGAAGCCAGCCCCCGACCTGTTTTTGTATGCAGCCGAGCAATTAGGCGTTCCACCAGATCAATGTGTGGTGATTGAAGATGCGGCGGCGGGTGTAGAAGCTGCTTTAGCGGCTGGGATGTGGGCTGTAGGTTTAGGCCCCTCAGAACGCGTCGGTGCGGCTCATGTTGTTCTGCCTAGTTTAGCAGGTGTGAAGTGGGCAGAGTTGCAAGACAAATTGAGGGAAGCTGTGGCACAGAAATATTGACTTTCTACAAATTTTATTTGGATTAACGAACCGCCAAGGTGCCAAGTTCGCCAAGGGAAGAGGGTAAGTTTTTTAAGGGAGATAATTTTATGTCTAAATCTGGAAGAACACGGGAAATACTGCAATCAATGAGAAATATTCCTCAGCAAGTAATGAACTATATCTCAGAAGCAGTCAGCAGAATCTTCAGCCCCAGAGACGACAACTATCCAGCCACAGGAGTTCAACCCTTTGAAGGCGATCCCCCTGACAAAAAAAACGACTAAAACCTCCGCGTACCTTTGCGTACCTCTGCGTTTAAACCAAAGCCTTCAGCAAAGCCTGAAGTTTCAGTTGCACCTCAGCAAACTCTTTCTCAGGATCAGAACCAGCCACAATCCCAGCACCAGCATACAACCTCGCGCGATCGCCATCAATTAAAGCCGAACGAATCCCCACAATAAACTCACAGTTACCGCTAGCATCTATCCAACCCAGAGGCGCAGCATATAAACCCCGCTCAAAACTTTCATAACGACGAATTTCTGCACAAGCAAAATCTCTCGTTGCACCCGCCACGGCTGGAGTAGGATGCAATTGGGAAACAATCTTTAACGGGTGGACATTAGCGCTAACTTTGGCTGTAATTGGTGTCCATAAATGCTGGATATTAGATAATTGTCTCAGGCGCGGCGCTAATACTTCGGGTAACAAACCTAACTGGGTGAGGCGTTGAGTAATGAAATCAATTACTAGAGAATGTTCATGTCTTTCTTTGATACTATTTAATAACCGATTGGCATTAGCGGCATCTTCAGCAGGTGTTTTACCTCTGGGTGCAGAACCAGCTAAAGCATCGGAAATTAACTCTTGATTATGAATACTAATTAATCTTTCTGGACTCGCACCAATGAAGTTTTGTCCCTTACCATTGCTAGTAGAAAAAATATAACAATTAGGATGTATTTGCCGTAGATTGTTTAATGATTTGAATAAATTAAAAATATGGCTGGATTTTACATCTAAGGCATTTGCTAGGACAATTTTAATTAAATGGCTAGACCGAATTTTTTCTACGGCTGATCCCACAGATCGTTTAAAATCTTGAGGATTAGTGACAGATTGTTTACTAAACTTATTGGGTAACTGTTCTAAATTTGGAGCAGCATATTCTAAAGACTGAATTTGAGCAATTTTATGCTGCAAATCCTGCAATATACTTTCTACATTGGTGCTGGGTTTGATAATTATATTGTTGACTAATATGCAATGTTGATTTTTAACTGATATTTGCCAACGGGGAAGAAAAACTGTAGCCGATGGAAAAGGGTAATCTATTTGAGAATTATAATCAAAAAAGCCGAAATAACAAAAAAAGTGAGGTCCCGCAAATGTTGGCTGATTGTTACCAAAATTTATAATATTTTTTAGACAAAATTTGATAAAATGTTCAGCTTGATGAAAACGCTCTTTGCCATCAATTTCTAATTTTGTCACAGTATCAATGGCCGCGATCGCTTCTCCTTTAGCTTGATTCTCAAAGTAAAAATTTATTTCATTTGCTTGCGTAAGTTTATCTAATACAACTAAGGGATCTACCCAGTCAATATTCAGCGAAATACTCACAATTTGCCGACAATTATGCTTGAGGCAATTTTCCTGAACGTTTAACAGAAAATGGTATAGGTCTTTGTTTTTGACAAAGAAGTTGCTGCGACATGGTAAAACTGTCATGGATCTAGCAATAGTAAACTTTTTTTAAGTTAACTTCCTAAAGTGTAATTAAACGTGGTCGTATTTCTACAGGTAACATATTCAGTTGCCACTTCACCAGAGTATGGTTTGCTGTATTTATGGTGTTCCCAGACGCTGAACAGCTATCCTTAGTTTTGGGTTGTATCCAAAAAGTGAGTGTTACTAACGAGAGGTTAACCAGCCACAGCAAATTCCCTAAGTTTGGCACTTAACCAGTATTTAGTAAACCCCAGAGTTCCAGCGCTACAAAATCACTGTTGAATGGCGCGGGGCGGTGCTGGTGTCTCTCGAAACTGTAAAATTTTATGTATAAGTAAGGTTACTGTAATCTCATGAATCACGACTGATGACGACAAAACAGATTGTAAATCCTCAAATTAAATTATGGATGGCGGCAATTAAACCGCCAATGTATAGCGTTGCGATCATGCCGATTTGGGTAGGAACAGCAGTGGCTTTTGCGGAAACCAATAGTTTTAATGTAGTAGTATTTTCTACTTTTATCGCTGCGGCAATTTTAATTTTAGCTTGGGAAAATATCAGTAATGATGTCTTTGATTCAGAAACGGGTATTGACGAAAACAAACATCATTCTTTAGTAAATTTAACTGGAAATAAGCTATTAATATTTTGGTTAGGAAACTTGTGTTTGGTTTCTGGGTTGTTGGGAATAATCGCGATCGCTATTTGGCAAAAAGACCCCACTGTCATCGGCTTAATTCTGCTGTGCTGCGCTTTGGGCTACACATACCAAGGGCCTCCCTTTCGCTTAGGATACCAGGGTTTGGGCGAAATTATTTGTTTTTTTGCTTTTGGCCCTTTGGCGATCGCCGCCGCATACTATAGCCAAACGGCAAGTTGGTCAATAAATAGTTTAGCAGCGTCAGTGATTGTGGGCATTGCTACCAGCTTAGTTTTATTTTGCTCACACTTTCACCAAGTTAAGGATGACATAGCCGCAGGTAAGCGATCGCCTGTTGTGCGTCTGGGTACGGCAAAAGCTGCAAAACTTCTCTCTTGGTTTACGGGCGGTATTTATCCTCTGATTTTACTATTTGTGTTATTGGGGATGTTCCCTGTTTGGACTTTGCTGAGTTGGTTGAGTTTACCTTATGCGTTCCAGTTATGTCGCCATGTTCAGCAAAATCATCATCTGCCGGAAAAGGTGAGTAATTGTAAGTTTATTGCGGTTAATTTACATTTTTGCTGTTGTTCGCTGTTGGGTTTGGGGTTTATGTTGGGGGGTTGATAAGAAATTTTTATCACGCAGAGGCGCAGAGGCGCGGAGAGGGAGAGGTGAGAGGTTATCAATTTGATTTTCGTTGTTATCGGCGGCGCTTTTTACAGCCATTGGTTACTAATCATGGGTTGTGGCATACCCGTGAGGGGATAATCGTTTGTCTGGGTAACTGTGGTTACGGGGAAATTGCCCCTATTAGTTGGTTTGGTTCGGAAACTCTAGAACAGGCTTTAAATTTTTGTCGCCAATTACCCGCAGAAGTTACAGAGGAAATGATTTTCTCTATCCCGGATAGTTTACCAGCTTGTCAATTTGGTTTTGAGTCAGCTTTGGGAGGAATGGGGAGTGGGGAAGACAAGAAATATACCCAATTTCTGACTTATAGTGGTTTACTACCTTCTGGAGAGGCGGCTTTAAGTGAATGGGAAAGGCTGTGGAAGGAGGGATATCGCACGTTTAAATGGAAAATTGGGGTAAATGCAATTTCTCAGGAGTTGGAAATTTTTGACTTACTAACGCGTACTTTACCACCTGCGGCTAAATTGCGCTTAGATGCTAATGGTGGACTGAGTTATGAGGAAGCTAAACGGTGGCTGGGGATTTGTGACGATATTTCGGCAAATATTGAGTTTCTTGAACAACCATTGCCTGTGGAACAGTTTTCGGAGATGTTGGAATTGAGTGCTGGTTTTAGAACTGCGATCGCCTTAGATGAATCTGTAGCCACACTCAAGCAACTTGAGGAATGCTGGCAACAAGGTTGGCGAGGAATTTTTGTGATTAAACCAGGTATAGCCGGTTCACCGTCTCGTCTGCGGCAATTCTGCCAACAACATCAAATTGATGCAGTATTTTCGTCAGTCTTTGAAACAGAAATTGGCAGACAAGCAGCACTCCAACTAGCAGCAGAATTATCTCTGACAAATAGGGCTGTTGGTTTTGGGATAAATCATTTTTTAGAACCAGCAGAAAAACCGGAATTTAAATGTCCATAGAATTACCTATATTTTATCTAAACCAACTGGCTGAAAAAGATTTTATCATTGGTGACAATAATCATCAATTTCAGCAAATAGCCTCAGAATTATATTTAGAACTACAGCATAAATTAACTTCTGGAAATACTCCAAAAATCATCTTAGCAGAACGTGAACCAGTGCGATTTTTTGCAGGTTTTATTGCCGCTTGTGCTGCTGGTTGTCCAGTTTTTTTGTGTAACCCCGACTGGGGAAAACAAGAATGGCAACAAGTTTTAGAATTAGTACAACCTGATATAATTTGGGGACTAGAAATAAAAATATCTCCTCATCGCATCTCGAACCAATCCCCATACATCATGATTCCCACAGGTGGTTCATCGGGAAAGATTAAATTTGCTATTCATACATGGGAGACTTTGATCGCATCTGTGCAAGGATTTACCGAATATTTTCAGCTAACACAAGTCAATTCCTTTTGTGTCTTACCTCTATACCATGTTAGTGGTTTAATGCAATTTATGCGATCCTTCACCACTGGAGGTAAATTAGCTATCGCACCATTTAAGACTTTAGCATCAAGTCCAGAATACCAGATTGCACCCGCAGATTTCTTTATATCTTTAGTACCCACACAATTACAACGCTTACTAGAAAACCCCCAACTAACACAATGGCTATCCCAATTCACCACTGTACTTTTAGGAGGTGCGCCAGCGTGGGAGGAACTCTTAGAAAAAGCGAAATTTCACCGCATCCGTTTAGCACCAACCTATGGGATGACAGAAACAGCATCTCAAATTGCCACCCTCAAACCAGATGACTTTCTCAATGGTAAAATTAACAGTGGTCAAATTCTCCCTCATGCACAGGTAAAAATTCGCAATCAACAAGGTGAAATTTTAAATCCCTATCAAACCGGAAATATTACCATTCAGGCGCAATCATTAGCCCTGGGCTACTATCCGCAAACTTGGGAAAATCAGCATTATTTACAAGTAGACGACATAGGATATTTAGATTCACAAGGATATTTAAGTATTATCGGACGTAGCAGCGACAAAATTATCACAGGCGGAGAAAACATTTACCCAGTAGAAATTGAAGCCGCAATCAGATCAACTCAAATGGTAACTGATGTTTGTATCATCGGCTTACCAGATAAACACTGGGGAGAAGCAGTTACAGCCATTTATATCCCCAAACATCCCCAGATTTCTAGCTTAAAACTGCAAGCAGAACTTCAGAAAAAACTGAGTAAATTCAAAATTCCCAAACACTGGATTTCCGTACCCACCTTACCGCGAAATCCCCAAGGAAAAATCAACCGTCAAGAACTGCAAAAAATAGCCGCAGAACATCTACAAAATCTCTCTTAATTTTCTTCTCTCCGCGGCCTCTGCGTCGTGGCGGTTCGTTTCCAACCACTGAATTATCTCAGCAGACAAATCCTGCTTAGTTCTACTAATTGCATCAATACAAACGTGTCTAGTAACAGCCTTAGCAACCAGCACATTTTCAACCATTATTTCATAAATAACTTCAAACTTATTCACACCTAGCTTGTGAGGAATTAAACTAATTTCTAACTTATTCCCGCAGAACATCGGTCGAAAAAAATCCACACTAGCATTAACAATCGGAAAAGCTATAGGTGGATTAGTAAAAAATGCCTTGAGATTAATATTCGATGCTTCTAGAGATGCTTCATAAGCTTCATGACAAATAGACAAAGCATTAGCAAAATAAACTACTCCAGCAGCATCTGTATCTTGAAGGCGAATAGTCCGGTTATAAGTAAAAGGCATTATTTAATAATTCGTAATTCGTAATTTGTAATTCGTAATTAGAAAAACCAGCTTGATCATAATACGCCACAAATCAACACAAATAAATATTAGCTTACGAATTATTTCAAAGGTTGGTATATATCCTCAGAACTGGGGTTGAGGTAAGGACGTTGCAAATCAATCAAATGCTGGGCAAAATGTTGGTCAATCACCCTCATGCGTTCCTCCATTGCATTTTTCCCTTTTTCCCAAGCTTCCAATAAAGCATTCGCGACAATTTGACAACGGTTCATTCCAAAACTTTCCTGTGCGGCGAATTTTTGGGTTGGTTCTTCAGCTAAACTCAGTCCTGGGGCTAAAAACTTGGTAAACAAAGGTATTTCCGGTTGGAAATGAGATTGATATTCTGTATAAACAGCCTGAAGAATTTTGCGAATGGCTGGATAATCCTGGCGTTCAAAATAAAGTATCCCTGAGTCATAGCGTCCGTATGCAGCAGGATTATAGAGAACCTGAAAAGTAAAAGGAATATTAGCTGCATTCAGTTGCTGGGTCAATCCATCCATGCAAGCGATCGCACCCGATGAAGTAAAGTTAAAATAGATTCTGCCTATACCCAAATCCGCATCTGGGTTACCTTGCTTTTCCTGTCCCACGTTGCTGACTGCTAAATAACAGCCCTTTTGCAGTCGATTTTTAGGCATCCAAATCGCTACTGATTCCCCCACCTGGGCAGATTTTTTACTCGGTTTGAGATGACAGTCTGGTTCTACATATACTGTCAAACCGCCTTTAGTTACTGCCATACTACCATCCGGTTCCAGACGCAATACCTGCCAACTGGGGTCAAAATAACCTTTACCGTGATTGCTGGTTTGTAGTTGTTCGTAAAATTCCCAATCTACATCCACAATAGAATTAGCTTCTAAAGCTTGGTGTCGCAAGCAATTAGCAGTTTGAATATTAACAGCCAAAGTGCTTTGTAAGGAACCATTGTAATAGATACCGTACAGGAAATTTCGCAGTAATAAATTTAGATATTTATGCTGTAAAGCCGCAGGATTTTGTTGAAATCTATCTGCTATTTTCGCTGGTAAAGCAAACGGTTGATAATTGGGATGGTAAATTGAAAAGTTGGACTTAATCTCGATATTACTCGCAATATCAAGCAGAGAAGTTAGCAATGGATTGGTAGAAGAATTTAGCATTAATTAGTCCCGGATAAATCAAATAAAACTTTAATTAACAACCCCGTAGGCGAGTTTTTTCGTAATAAAGAGGAACCAATTGCTGCTGTGGTTCAGGTTGGGGGAATTTATGAATTTTTGCCAAAGATTTGACAATTTTCGCCTCAGAAACCCCGAAAATACTCAATACCGATTGTTCTGGTATGGTAAGGAGATTTTTCGCAATCTGAAGCATACAAATGTCAGTATTGCCAAAATATTTACGATGCTTAATAGTTGCTTGAATTTGATTAATCAGCGCCAGTCCTGTAAACTTGATGACTCGCACAATAAAATCACTCTGATACTCCAAAATCATGGGAAAAGCATTCAGATAAGCCCGAATTAACGCCAGTAATGAAGGTTGCAGTACCTCTAAGGGTGTCATGGCTAAATGCAGCGATTCTTCTAACTCAATGGTATGATCTACCACCAAACTGGAAAGCCAAATCCCTAAATAGCTGGCGATGAGAGTACCCAAATCAAAGGCTGGATCTCCCCAACCACAAGCTTCCCAATCAATCAATTTAATTAAACAATTATCTAGCTGATCCCAACGAGAATGAATTAAGATGTTATTTAAGTTAAGGTCATTGTGAGTCAAGCAGCAAGGTTGCCATTCATAAGCCAAATCTGCGATCGCTGATTCTAAACTCTCATAACGTTGATAGAGAAGGTAGAATTTTAACGCCTCAGTCGGAACTGTACCAAATATTTCTGGGCTAATAGAATCTACCCCTTGCGCCGGATTGTAAAAGCTATAGCGAAACTGTCCTTCAGGCGCAGTCGCCATAAAGTTACGATATTCTCGATGTTGAAAAGTCGCCCGATGTAGTCCCGCTACTGTCGTACCAATGGCGCTAGCAATTTCAGGCGGGAAAATATCATTGTGGCGATAAAATTCACCGAGTTCGGAATATTCACTTAAATAATTACGGATAAGTATCGAATTTTCTTCGTCAAAATGTAGTATTAATGGTGCGATAGCTGAAATGTTTCCTAGAACCGGAAACTGTTGCAGCAATTGGAAAAACAGCCATTCATTAAAAAACTCCTGGGGAGTTCCATCATTTTCAACATGAAGTTTTTGTTTAACCAGCAGTTTTTGATTACCTGCTAAAGTCACTAGTAAATTTAAATTCTGCGGACTACTTTTTAGCAAGTCATCTTTATTTGATGCTCCATCTTCTGAGCAACATAGACCTGCTTCTTGCAGATACTGGATAACGTTGTGAGAAGACAGTGATAATAACATATGCTATGTCCTACTTCGTAAAATTGCTGATAAAATTACCATTAATTGAGATGAATTAGCTTTAGCAGTTTCGGTAGACAGCAACAATTGCTTCCATATATTAATATCTCATTTGTCAGATTAAAACCTGCCATTATGGCAAGATAAGTTGAATTTTTACTTTAGATTACGCTGCTAATCACTATAAAATATTTAAATTTAACTACCGATAAACAACAAATAAACACCTACCTAGAGATGGATATTATCGGATTTAAGCATTGATTCTTCACTGAGGTTTTTTACTTTTATTGATATGATGCTGCCAAATAAAGTAGTCATCACAACAATTCATCTCATTTTCAGTGCGGTTGACCATTCACTAATTAGTATTCTCAATAGGTAGAGTAGAATCACTGAGATCCTCAACACCGGGAAAATTATATACAGTCTTATTTTTATTTATCATCACCAACTCAAAAAAACCGGATGTTTTCCGCCGTTAGTCATTATTTTGTGACCAAATATTAATCATCTATATTGCCGAACCGCTGTAATGTTACATTTGCCACCAAAACAAGTACTGGGAGAGAGAGAAAGAAGTGAAATGAGGGAGGCAATACTGAAACGCAACAGCTTAGTTCTTTATCTCGTGACAAATCTAACGTTATATAGTATAAATGTATTGTAAAAAATAATTTACTTTGAGTGGAATATCTACTTAAAAACTGGATGAGGATAATGATTATCTACCGATAAGCAATTGATTCACCATGAAGGTCAATGCCAACATCCCCAAAATTACCATCAATCCCGCCGGCATAAACTTACGTGTTTTAGCTAATCTCAATGCAAAGAAAATTACTAAACTTACGGTAACCAAAACTGCTAAAATCAAAGCCCAGGCTTGACCTTGAATTTGAAAGTAAGCAGCTAAAATTAGTAAAAAACCACTAATAATACCACTAAAAAGCGAAACTTGACTATTAGCCTTAATGTAGCCGATGATGCCACCAATAATCGCTAAAATGCCATAAGTAAGTGCAGCAATTATACTTGAATTCATTGTTAAAACCTCTGGAGATTCTGATTTTGCTGCCAGAGTCGGCAGACATTCGACCATAGCCCTTTAGCTCAACTACCCAGTTAATTGATGGATAATCCAGCAATGCCAAAAGCCAGTAGTTCATCCTATAGCCATAGCCAGGTACAATTCCTCCAATGTCAAGCAGCATCACTTTTACTCTACCAATCTGTCATGCAAAGCGAAGCGGGGATCGCATTCCTTGACCTGTTGCAAGCTATACGCTACACTGATGCCGATGCACGGAGTTGTCTTAAAGCCTATGGTAGTTATTTTTATGCCTTAACTGCTAGATATCAAAATTGGGAGGACTACCTCATTACTCAAATTCTGATCTCTGATAATCCTTTTAGTAGGCTAGCTCAACAGCAAGATTTTGAGGATTTACCCCGTGCTTTAATAGCCGCAGTTGAGCATGATTTACAGGCGTTGCAAAATCTTTATGAATGTAGCAGTGCTTCTTTGAGCGAGTGGGTACAAACTGTCGCCCATTTACCCATTTCACCTGTTGTCTGGTACAAAAAACCAAATATCAGCATAGAGACAAAGTTAATCGTGTTCCTACAAAAGTTAGATAATTGGGGTGATGCTGTAGAAGAGTTAGCAGCTTATTATCGTCAGTTCGGCACGGGCTTATTTGCAGAATATCACGCTTTGCGCTGGCAAGAAAGTAAGTTTGTGGGCATTAGGCATTCTGATCCCATCCAGCTGAATACTCTGGTGGGTTACGAGTCTCAGCAAGAAACTTTAATCAAAAATACAGAATTTTTATTATCAGGAGAGGTAGCACTGCACATACTACTTTACGGTAGTCGGGGGTCGGGAAAATCTTCCTTGGTAAAAGCTTTGTTAAATGAGTATGGACAGCAGAATCTCCGCTTGCTGGAAGTCGCTAAATCTGACTTGCAGGATTTACCAAAAATTGTCGAACAGTTGCGGGGAGTACCACAGAAATTTATTATCTTTGTCGATGACCTTTCCTTTGAAGAAGATGATGATGCTTTTAAAGCACTGAAGGTAGTTTTAGAAGGAAATTTAACTGCACGTCCCCAAAATGTAGTTGTCTATGCTACCTCCAATCGCCGCCACTTGATTCGGGAGTATTTCGTAGATCGACCAACGCCCAAGGATAACAACGAAATCCATGCCTGGGATACAATGCAGGAAAAGCTATCATTTAGCGATCGCTTTGGTCTCACTCTCACCTTTGAACCAGCCGATCAGAAAACTTATGTAAAAATTGTCCACCATCTAGCAGCCCAAGCCAAAATTAATATTACTCCAGAAGATTTAGAATATCAAGCATTACAATGGGCAACTCGCCACAATGGTCGTTCTGGACGTACAGCCAGGCAGTTTATTGATTTTTTAAAAGCAGATTTAGCACTATCTCATTCCCATACACATCCATCTCATCCCTCAGAGAATAAAACATCAAAAAAACAACAACTTAAAATCGATGATCAACCTGTCCTCTAGGCTTTTTTACTATTTGACTCTTGCCTGGGGATACTAGTTATAAAATTAATTAGTTTGTGATGATTTTTTATTCCCCCACAAATTGTACAAATACTTAAAATTAAAGCTTTCTCAATCATAGTAATCAGTCGTAATGGCATTAACAACTACCTATTCTGATAACTCAACGACGCTAAAAAAAACCAATATGCAATCAGCAATGATCAGCAATCGATATATTCTAGGCATAGTTGCCTTTAGTGTGAGTTTTGGCATTAGTCTCGTCCCAAACTGGGATTTGAATCAAGCCTTGATCACAGGTATAATTACTATACTTGCTACCTATGCGGCAGCATTATTTATAGATAAGCGTCGTAGCAATTATGAAATGCTGGTTTTAAGTTCCCACCGCAAGCGAATCAAAGAAATGGAGGGACTTAAACTCCGCCTTGTCAAAGAAATTAACCAAATAGAAGAGCATCGAAACTTATTATATGCAGAGTCTAAAAAACTAGAAAATCAAATATTAGATTGCCGAAATCAAAGAGATAGTATACATCGAGATTTAGGCATATTTGCTGGACAAAAAAAGCAATTAGAAACCGAAAGTATTAACTTAATTGCTGAAATCAAAATTCTCGAACAAAATCAAGCAGAACTGCATCATGCTTTTTCTCAACTCACAACCGAAAAACGTCGCCTGGATTTGAACTGTAATACATCTCGTGCTGAAATTATGCAGTTGCAAAATCAAATTGGCGGACTCCAGCAAGACAAACAAGAACTTGAGACTAATGTCAGTCTGCTAGGTAGACTAAAACCCCAACTAGAGGAAAAAATGTATGAACTGCGAATTGAAATCCAAGAACTAGAAACCGAAACTAACCAGCAGAAGCAATTGTTAGTATCTACAAAAACTGAAAGGGAAAATTTAGCCGAAAATCTCAATTACTTACAAACTAAAATCGCAGAAAAGCAATCAGAATTACAGCAAATCGAAGCACAATCCTTTTTATTGCAATCCGAACGAGACTTATTGCAGAGTCAAGTTTGGGAATTACTCCAACAAACAGAAACATTAAATCAAGAAGTCTTACCTGAAGATTTCCATGAAAATGCAAATGATTTGTTTTCTTTTACAGAATTAATTGATTCCTCCGATTCAATAGATACAACAGTAATTTTACCTAAAGAATGGAATAATTTTTTAGAAATCCTCCCCAATCATGAAATCCAGGTGTTAAAAGCCATAGTAGAACAAGATAACCCCAAGGTAATTATTAAACAAATTGCCGAAGCCAATATTACTATGCCAAATCTATTAATTGATTCTATAAATGAACACGCCAATGATACTATTGGAGAATTAATCATTGAACCTAGTTTGGAAATTCCTGAAGTGTATCAAGAGCATATATTAAATGCCAGAAAAATGCTGGCTATGTATGAAAACCTCATAGCTAGACAAGCTTCATCAAATTAAAGTAGGTTGGGTTTCTTTCCAAGCCACGTACTACGAGTCGGGAAACCCGCCCAACGCAGTGGCTCCCCAATCTACCAAAATACATTTTATTAGAAGTATTAATGCAAAATTAATATTCAGTGTATCTCCTATACCTCTGCGTTGAAAATGCAATTAAATAAACTATATGGCTAAACTCAAAATTTCTAAAAAAATTTCTACTGCTTTAATCAACTCTCTCGGCGCAGGAGTAGTACCGAGAACAGGAGTTGAGCATATTGCAGTGGGGCGAGAAAAAGAACTTCAAAGCCTATTTCAAAATCTCGATGACATCGCAGAAGGTGTATCAGCATTTCGGTTTATCATTGGTAACTATGGCTCAGGTAAAAGCTTCATCCTCCAACTAATTCGCAACCGCGCTATGGAGCAAGGTTTTGTGGTAGCTGATGCTGATTTATCTTCCTCACGCCGGTTAGCAGGAACCCACAATGAAGGTTTAGCAACTTATCGCGAATTAATGAGCCACTTGGCGACAAAAACTCGTCCTGATGGTGGTGCTTTAGTTTCCATTTTGGAAGGATGGATTAATAAAATTCAACAAGAAGTTGTCAAAGAAACAAATTTGCGTCCTAATGACGATGGTTTTGATGACAAAGTTGAAGCTAAAATCAGAGAAGTAGTGCTGTATATTGAAGATTTAGTACATGGTTTTGATTTTGGTAGTGTAATTATTGCTTATTGGCGTGGCTATCGGTTAGATGATGATGATTTAAAAAATGCAGCTATGCGTTGGTTGCGGGGAGAATTCAATACTAAAACTGAATCGAAAGCAGCGTTAGGAGTTCGGGTAATTATTGATGATGATAGTTGGTATGACTACATCAAACTATTTGCTAAGTTTGTGGCGGAGATTGGGTATAAAGGACTGTTAGTTTTAGTTGATGAAGCTGTAAATCTATACCAAATATCAACTACAGTCACCCGTGAAAGGAATTATAACAGACTGCTAACCATGTTTAATGACACCATGCAATGCAAAGCCGAACATCTGGGCATTTTTATTGGTGGGACAACCAGGTTTTTAGAAGACCCCAATCGGGGACTTTTTGCAGACCAAGCTTGGCGCAGACGCACAAAAGAAAGCCGTTTTGCTACACAGTCAGGTGTTCAGGAAAATTCAGGGACAGTCATCCGCCTTAACCCATTGAGTGAAGGAGAAATTCTCACACTTTTGCAACGCTTAACTGAGATTCATGCACTCAATTTTGGTTATGAGCAAGTTTTGAAGAATCCTGAGTTAAAGGATTTTGTCCAAGAAATTGTCTCTCGTTTGGGTGCGGAAGCTTTACTTACACCAGGGGAAATTGTCCGGGATTTTATTAGTTTGTTAAATATCCTGCATCAAAATCCAGGAATGGCTTTTAGTGAACTAATTCATGGTTCTAAATTTCAGCCCACTGTTATGGGGAAAGATGCTGATGAGGATGATAATGCAGCAGAGTTTAGTTTGTGAATATTGTTATACCAATTATTTGTGAGGCTGCATATTATTTCGACCCCACCCCTAACCCCTTCCCGCAAGCGAGGAGGGGAACTGGATTTCTAGTTAAATTCTATTTATACATCTTTATATTAAATTGGTATTATTTCCTAACGTATCAATATTAAAACCCGAATAAGTTATTAAAAGTTAAACAAAGGTAATTAATGCAATTCACTTCTTAATCAAAGGCTTAAGCATCTATTTGAGACGCTACGCGTTAGCGGAACTTACGCCTACGGCATACTACGTATTAGCGGAGCTTTAGCGTTAGCGATACACTACAAACCTGTAATTATTTACGCTAAGATAGGAACCTGAAATCAATGAATCAAGCAGTAACCGCTATTCTCTATTTCAAACATTGGAGATTTTTAGAATGAAATGGACGCTTGAAGAAGCCAAAAAACAGCTATCCTCAATAATTAATGCGACAAGTCTTGAACCTCAGCTAATCTACACTCAAGAAGAATTAGTGGCTGCAATTGTAGACCCTGAGCTTTTTCAAGAATTTTTAAACTGGCGACAAAACGCTGGGAAAATATCTCTAGATCAAGTATTTAAACAAGTTCGGCAGTTATGCACTGAGGAAAATTATAGCTTAGAGATACCACCACGCAGCGATCGCGATAATCCTTTTACTGATATAGCAATCGCCAAGGTAATTTAAGCATAGAATGTAACAATACCTTTTTCTATGGAGGGAGGCGATCGCTATATGCCCAAGTCGTACAGTTACGACCTTCGTCAAAAGGTCATCCAAGCTATCGAA
>NZ_CAWQOY010000116.1:0-136136 GCF_963896525.1 Nodularia sp. LEGE 04288 | reverse complement strand
TAATTAGTAGTGATGGCAATAACTTGTCATTACAAACAAATGGCACAACTCAACTTTCTATTTTAAACAGCAATGGAAATGTGGGAATTGGGGTAGATTCTCCTGATGAAAAACTGCACGTTGATGGGGTTGTCAGAATCGGTACAACTGCAAGTTTTCTGGATATAAGTACAGGAAATGATAATTTAGCTTATTTCCAAACTAACCTGAATGGTTACTACTTTGATCAAGGAATTAAAATTAAATCGGGAGTAATTAGCAGTGATGCCAATAATTTATCATTGCAAACAAATGGTATCACTCAGATACTCTTGACTGCACAAGGTGATGTTAGCATAGGTAATTCTCTCCCTGCTTCAAATACTAAGTTATATGTAGATGGAAATCTCAGAGTTAATGGCAGAATTCTTCAAGATTCATCAAGGGAATTGAAGGAGAATATTACCGAGTTATCTAGTCAAGAGGTAACGGAAATATTAAGGACTATCAAACCAATCAAATTCAATTACAAAAACAGCGTAGACAAAGAGATTCAGGCTGGATTTTTGTCAGAAGATGTTCCCAGTTTGCTGACATCATCTGATAATACAGCAATCAGTCCTGTTGATGTTGTGGCGGTATTAACTAAAGCTGTGAAAGACCAACAGGTACAAATATCATTATTACTCAATGCCTTAAGAGAACAGCGCATCCAAATTGCAACGCTGGTCGATAAAGTCAGAGTGATTGAATCCAACAATTAATAAAAGTGTTACCTAAGAAAAGGGTTTGCACTTAAATTTCTAGATGATATCAAGATGGTGCGTTGCGCTGAACGACAACGCACCCTACTAATTTGATCCTAAGTTAATCAAACTTACTCAAAACTTTGCTAACATCAACGGCTAACTTTTGTCCTAATTTCAGCAATTGACGACATTGATTATTGTCTTCCTGATCAGCCAAAGTAGTGAGACACAATGGCAGAATTTGACTTTGCAAACAACTAAAATATAACTCTTGGGATTTGTGGAGAGAAATACCAATATTTAGCTGATAGCTGACATCAATCAACCGTTCTAAACACTGAATTTCTGTCGCAAAACTGCCGTTAGCATCGTGTAACAAGTGCCAAAGCAATCGCATGATCAATTGTTCTAATATCTGCTTGCCTTCGGGAATATTTAGCCGACAATGCAGTTGTTTAGCCTCAGTGGCGATCGCCTCTAATTCTACAACATGGTTTAAGCTTAATCCCGATTCTGTGATATCTTGCTCAAGCGATCGCAATGTGATCATACAGCGCGATCCCAAAGCTATCTCGGCAGCTACCTGCAACTCTTGGGGAACCTCTAGTTCATCCCGGTGAAACGCCATCAGCACACCGTAATTATTCCGATATACTTGGCTATAAAGTTGATCTAAACGTGTCAGTGTTTCCTGACTGATCAGGCGCATAATCCGGTGACGTTCTTCCGCAAACAAATTCTGCAAGCTGAAGGTCTCTTCTTTAAATAGCTGCGTCATTACCAAGATAGAGTGAGCAGCACTTGCCTGTTCTAAAGAACTAAACAGCTTTTCCTTCAATTTGCTGTAGTCACGTCGTCCAGTAAATAATTGCGTGCAGCAGTGGAAATCCCAGCCCCCCAAATGCAAGACAGCAAATACTAAACTCTCACTTTCCCAGGTAATTTCTGACACAAGCTTTAAATGTCCTACCGCCAGCGTCAATGATCCCATGCGTTGCAGTTGGTAATCTATCTCATTGACGGTGTAGCAATAAACTCGCTTTTGGTCAGGATGAGGATATTTAGCTTTTCCAGACAGAGGATTGGGCTTTTCTGTGGATTTGTGATTGCCAAACAGAGAAGTAATGGCGTAGTGAGCAGCTACTTGCTTCACACTTACTTGGGCAGTTTGCACCAATTGCCGATAAACTTCCCCACCATGTTTGAAATTATCCACATTACTGGGGGCTAATCCCAAGCGTTTGAGGAAACTTTTTTCCAACTGGACACCGGCCACATCTCCAGCCAATTCCAAAGCACGGGAAGCATAGCGGAGAATCTGTGTACCTTCTGGGCGAGAAATTTCTTCAAAAAACCAGCCGCAACTGGTGTACATCAGCAAAGCATGACGCTGCATTTCCAATAGACGCAAAACATCAACTTGTTCGGCGGCGGTGAGTTTGTGGGTTTGATGGCGAGACAGGAAGGAGTTAACATTAGCAGGAGAGCGATCGCGCATCACTTGAATATATTCATCTCGTGCTAGCCAGGGATCATTAAATAACTGCCCAGCATTTTCCTCATACACCAAAATCAACTGATCCCGCAGCCAATTTAAAGCATCCCGCAAAGGTCGCCGCCATTTTTGATGCCAGACACCACCTTCACCACCACAACCACAGTCATCTTGCCATCTACCGACACCGTGGGCGCAACTCCAGGCCGTGGCGGGTTTGATTTCTGCTTCCCAAGTGGGAGCATTCAGGCTGAGATAGTGAGCAAAGTTCGTCACCGTCCAACCGTTTTTGGGAAACTCGCCAATAAAAGCGTAGGCTAAAGTTTTTTCAGTTCCCTTCTTATGGTGTCCGAAGGTTTCTCCATCTGTAGCGACAGAAATTAACTGTGCTGGACGGTGATCCCCACGTACCGCCGAACCAACGCGTCCGGCAAAATGACTGGAATTATAGACAACATCACTAAAACCCATATCTCGTGAAATGGGGCCGTCGTAGAAGAAGATATCGATGTAAGGGCGGGATTCGCGATCAGTGACGCTACTACCTTTTAAATAACAGCGATAAGGACGGGTAGGATCAATTTGACTCCCACCGACTTCTTGCCATTCCGGGTGGGGATCATCCTCCGTGGGTAGGGGACGACAACGCTGTGCTTGAGATGGTGCGAGGATAATGAAGCGAATACCTTCATCCACCAAAGCTTCTAAAGTAGGGTAGTCCACACCCGTTTCCGCTAACCACATACCTTCGGGATCACGCCCAAAGCGGGAACGAAAATCTTGTTTACCCCAGCGAATTTGGGTGTATTTATCCCGTTCATTAGCCAGAGGCATAATAATGTGATTGTATACCTGTGCGATCGCATTCCCATGACCATGCAAGCGCTGACAACTCTTGATGTCTGCCTCCAAAATTCGCTGATAAACCTCAAAATCGTAGCGTTCTAGCCACGACATCAGCGTCGGACCCATATTAAAGCTGAAATATTCGTAATTATTCACAATTTCTACCACTTCACCTTGGTCATTCAAGACCCTGGCAAAAGCGTTCGGACGATAGCATTCCCAGTGAATGCGTTCATTCCAATCATGGAAAGGTGCCGCACTCGGTTGACGTTCAATCGCGTCCAAATAAGGGTTTTCCCGTGGTGGCTGATAAAAATGACCATGCACCGTTACATAAACACCAGTCGCCTGTTTCAGGGGATCAGTCTGGTGAGTATCGTGGGGAATTGAATGTGATGTCAAGGTTGCGCCAGGGCTAACTGGCCTTTCAGCAGCAGAAGTCATGTATATTTATCCAAATAAAAAACTTACATTTGCGCCGAACACTTGGATTTAAACCTTACTACAGAGGTGAGAATCCAAAATCCGGTATACAGCAAAACTATGGGTATAGGATACAGTTAAATTTCCCAAAAAACTGGCTGACTCCAGCCGGAAATCTGCGTTATTGCACAGCCATGAGGGTTTTTGATGAGCCGAGTCAGTCAAAAATTTTAGGGTCTTTTAATCTATTAAACCCCATATTTCGCGAATAATCCGAGTGGAAATTGATATTTTTGCTACGAAACTTTGCAAAAACTCCATAAATTGCCATTTTATTTGACATATTTGTCAGATCGAGACAGCACAATCTCTCAACAATCCGCAGACACTTAAGAGTATCCTAGTATCTGGTTGTAAAATTTTGCGAATAATCAACAACATCTGTCATCTGTGCATAATACTCTCACCTTAAGGTAGCAAATGTCAGTTAAAAACACACTTTTCCTGGTTTTATTACTGTTTGTTCCAGTTTCCGTCGCCGCCCACATTTTAGAGTGGGGAGACTTGATAGTTTTCATCACAGCTGGGTTAGCAATTTTGCCCTTAGCCGCCTGGATGGGTACAGCGACAGAAGAAATAGCTGTCGTCGTTGGCCCGTCATTGGGAGGATTACTCAACGCCACTTTTGGCAATGCCACAGAACTAATTATAGCTTTAGTTGCCCTGAATGCCGGCTTGGTGGATGTAGTCAAAGCCAGTATTACAGGTTCGATTATCAGTAACTTACTACTGGTGATGGGTTTTTCCATGTTTTTGGGTGGACTGCGTTACAAGGAACAAACATTTCAATCGGTTGTGGCGCGGATGAATGCTTCGTCCATGAATTTGGCAGTAATTGCCATTTTGTTACCCACCGCGATGAACTACACTTCCATCGGAATTAGCGAAAAAGTTCTGCAAAATCTTTCCCTTGCAGTTGCAGTTGTGTTAATTCTGGTTTACGGACTGACGCTACTCTTTTCGATGAAAACCCACGCCTATTTATATGATGTAGGTGTTGCAGAGATCGAAGAAGAAGAAGAAACACCTCATACTAAACCCAATCTCTGGCTATGGAGTGGTGTACTGCTAGTATGTACTTTGTTTGTGGCACTGGAATCAGAATTGTTGGTAGGTTCATTGGAAGTAGCCACATCTCAACTAGGTTTGACATCACTGTTCACAGGGGTAATTTTAGTTCCCATTGTTGGTAACGCTGCTGAACACGCCACCGCAGTCACCGTGGCGATGAAGAATAAGATGGATCTTTCCATCTCGGTAGCTGTGGGATCAAGTATGCAGATTGCCCTATTTGTTGCGCCCGTCTTAGTCATAGCTGGGTGGGTACTTGATAAACCGATGGATTTGGATTTTAATCCCTTTGAATTAGTTGCTGTGGCGGTTTCAGTTTTAATTGCCAATAGTATTAGTTCTGATGGTGAATCCAATTGGTTAGAAGGGGTTTTACTATTAGCTGCTTATACAGTTTTGGGGTTCGCTTTCTACTTCCATCCCGTAATTGATGGTATTGGTTAGTATTTGACAGTCCAGCAGGTTTTGTATGCCAAAACCTGTTCCTCCTCTTGGAAAGCTCCCCTGTACACACAAATAATTAAATTACTCCAAATCCTTATATGTAGGGTGTGTTGTCGCCTAGCGCAACGCACCATCCTAGATTTTCGGTGCGTTAGGACTAAAGTCCTGCACCCTAACCAAATTAAGGTTTTTAGACTTGTGTGTACACGGTAGCCTTGGGAAGGGGAAATATTGCTCCAAGTTTTCACTCAGCAGTCAGCGTTTTTCATGTCTGGGATCTGAATGAGGTAGTTATTTTTCGCACTTGGCTAGAATTGACAAAATCAGCTTTTCTCAAAAAATAGCGGGATTGAGGTTAAAAATTCTACAAACTATGATCATATTTGTGATCCCCAAAAGGACTAATTACTCAGCAATTCGGAGAATTTATTACTGACTAAATTATTTGATGAATATATTTTTTTTACTGCCTTCAATTACTGAAGAAGTTGATGAGACTTTGGGAGGAAGACAGCAAATACTCGGCTACTGTACATTTAACTCACTTAAATTTTAAGATAGTAATTCTCGCCTGAGTAAGTGCAAAAAGAATTAATTAACCACAGATGTACACAGATAATTTGGTATTTAAACCATGAGGAAACGCTATAGTGATAAACTTCATACTTAATACATAAATTCATCCGGGCAAAAAAATTGTCAGTCAGAATGCAGCTTTGATAATAACTGTCATATGAGATTATTTATAAATAACACCTGCAAACAAAAAGATCACATGATTTCGGAGAATTTCTCCGTATAGACCATTCCGGACTCACAACAAGTTTGTTTGTCAAGAGAGATTAGGTTATTAGAATGAATGACGATGAGTGAAATTGGCCTGCTGATTACGGGTATATTAACCGCAAGACAACTATCTTTCTCCGATAAATTACCGAAGCAGCAACCATTTCAGATGGAAAATAGCTCGCAGAAGTTAACACAGAGTAATTTAATTCCATTAGTTCCCAAGTTTCAAATCACACCACCTGAATTTATCCAAACAGATGCAATGTCTGTGAAAACTTCATCCGCATCCCAGCTAGCTACAGAAAAACTGCTGGAGAAATTTACAAAAAAGCATCTGTCTCCAGGTTCGTTCACTTTAGCGAAGAACCAGCGGACTCTAGCCTCAGAGAATCATAGTATCAAGGTAGCAGCGCGATCGCCAAGGTTTAGCGGACCATCTCTACCAACTCTGCGTTTTGGTAATTCCGGTACTTCTGTGAGAATTTTACAAAAGTTGTTGGTTGCTAACGGTTACGCGATCAGAATTGATGGGGCTTTTGGTCCCCTGACTGAAACGGCTGTGAAAGCCTTTCAAAACCAGCGTAGTGTAGGGGTAGATGGCGTAGTGGGGCCAGTAACTTGGCAACATTTAAGCATCTAGTCAGTTGTCAGTCGTGGAAATTAACAACTAACAACTGACTAACTACGGTGCTAACGATGCTGATGCTGCTCTAATAATGCTTGAGCTTTGGGTTTGTAAATTAAATAGAACAAAGCTTCCAAATAGCGTAACAAGTCTTCGCGGTTTTCCTTGGAAGTAAAGTTCCAAAAACCATAAATCCGTGCTAAGGATAACAGCTTGGTGGTGTGAATCTTCCAGGTGTATGTACTCAATACTCGATTAATTCCTGCCTGAGAAACTGCATCCCAATATTGAGGACTTTGATCACATTTGCTCACAAATTCTAAGAGTTTGGCGGCTGTTTCTTCTAAGTTTGTGGGGTTAATGTAAAAGCCATTTACCTTATCTTGGATAATTTCTAGTGGTCCACCAAATTGAGTAGCAAAGGTTGGTATTCCGGAAACCATAGATTCCAAGATTGTCAAACCAAAGGCTTCAAATAACGCTGGTTGGACAAAGATACCTTTACGGTCGGCTATGACTCGATAAATTTCACCAGAATCAGATTTGCTTAAGCGCACACCTAACCAACGGATTTTACCGTAAAGATTATACTCTTCAATGATTTGATAGAGTTTGATAATTTCGTCCCGTTCTTCATTGTCGCCTGAATCTTCTACACGCAACTTACCTGCGATTAAGATTAGGTTGCAATGTTCCTGTAATTCTGGACTTTTACCATAGCATTCAGCTAAACCTGTGAGGTTTTTAATCCGGTCAAGACGCGCTACGGAGAACAGGGGGCGCTTTGTGGGATCATCAAGTTTACCAAAGATTTGGTTGGGGTCTTCCAAGGTAAAGAGGATATCAGCCAGGCGATCGCTATCAGCTTCTACTCGTTCTTCAGTGCGGGTGTAAGGGAAGTAGTAACTCTCGTTGACTCCAGGAGGTACAACATTAAATTTAGGACTAAATAATTCAATTCCGTTAACTACGTGGTACAACTCTGGCATGGTGAAGCATTTGTACGACTCGTACTGTCCCACACTATCAGGTGTCCCGACAATTTCTTGATAGGTACTGCTAACCACGAAGTTTGCAGCATTCATCGCAATCAAATCGGCGGTGAATTGCAAGGAGAAATGATATTTATCTTCTAAGTCTTCCCAATACAAGTTACTAAACAGGTATTTGGATTTTTCCAAAGCGTGGGCGATGTTGCATTGAGTCACATCCATCCGCCGTGCTAACAAAAACGCGACCAAGTTACCATCAGAGTAGTTACCCACAATTAAGTCGGGTCTACCTTGAAATTCTGCCAGGAGTTCTTTTTCGGAGTCAATGGCAAAACTTTCGAGATAAGGCCAAAACTCAAATCGGGAAATCCAGTTTTGCGTCATATTGGGATTGAAGTCCCGCAGAGGTACGCGCAAAATCCAGGCGTTTTCTGTACCGTGAACTTTTTCTAGCCGTTGATTACAAAGTGTCCCGTCACTATTGGGAATCAGACGGGTGAGAATAATTACTTTTGGCTCGACATTCAGCCCATCTAAACCTGCTAACTGAGCATCTTCTTGGAGTTGCTTTTCCAGATTCTTCGCTTGGTCGAGGACATAAACCACTTGTCCGCCAGTATCAGGACGACCCAAAACTCCTTCTTGACCAAACCAACCATGAGCCGATACCAGGACGATTCTAAAAATCATCGGGATGCGAGAAATGAAGGCTTCGATGGTTTGGGGATCAGGAGAATCAATTAGTTCATCTAAAACATCGAGGGTGTCACGCACCCGCATGGCTGTGTTACCCCAACCCGGTTCAAAACCCATCATTTGCAATTCAAAGCGAAATTGTTCGTAGGGTTCATCTTTGGGGCGATCGCTCACAAAGGTAATCGCTTTTTTAATTTGGGTGGAAAGTTGCTGCTGAGTTTTAATGCGATCGTTGATCAGCAGTTGGACACCGTTATATTGGTGGACACGCAAGAAATTTAATAAGCTGTCCAGCAACTGTTTCGAGTCTTGGAAGATTTTGCTGGATAAATAGCGGTTGAGGAATTGCACCCCTTTACCAATATTTTTGGGGTCGCGGATAATTGGGGTGTAGTCATAAAAGGGGCCAAAATCTAGTTCCAGCAGATCGCCTTCTTGAGGATTATATTTATTGACGAAGCGATCGCGTAGATCCAGCAGTTCCTGTACTGACATTGGCTCAACATTCAAATCCTCGGTTAGCCGATACACTTCTTGACTAGCAATTTTAGGACGAATGATCAAACAAAGATTTGAATCCTCTTGAATAATTTCCTGAGTATAGTAAATCAATTTGCCTAAGCGAGAAGAAGCGGCAAAAGTTTCTGACTTCTCGGACTTGGAGCAATAATCAATGAATACATTCAGGATATCGTTACGCAGCAAGTAATTTTTTTCTTCCTGGCGTAACTGACTAGCAAAGGACCGCAAATCGCTTTTTTCCTCACTATCCAGGATTGCTTGGATCAATTCAGACATAGTAACCCCTAACTTTGAATTTGCATTTTTGACTTGCAGGACAGAGCTAACACCTCCCACTTCCGCCTGATCACATATAAACACAAATAAACACAGACGAATTCTCTATCTGTGTTCCTTAGCTCACCTATGATCAGGCATCTTCATTCGTGTTTCTCTTTAGTTAGAATATATGCTACTCAGTATTTTTTCACTCTAACTAAGGACGGACAATTCCTCATCCGATGGACACAGCCATTGTAACAGCCTATCTATTTGACATACTCACCGCCCTTAAAGTGCGGTGATTATTGACGACTCACTGCAACTTGCTACTTCGGTAGTCTGATAGTCGCTCCTCGTCCATTTAAGGTCGTGCCGATGCCCCATGCCGACCATTTCTATATTTTTAGAGGCATTTTCGTCCCTGTCGTGTTCAGCATTGCAATTTAAACACAGCACTGAACGGATAGAGAGATCCACTTTACCCCACCTATACCCACAACAAGAACAAGTCTGACTAGTGGGTTGCCATCGGCTAATGATCCTGAGATCACGGTTAAGTTTTTCAGCTTTAGCCTCGCATAATACCCGGAATTCTCGCCATCCCTGTAAACTAATTGCTCTTGCAAGTTTACGATTTCTGACCATTCCTGACACGTTCAAATCTTCCAAAACAATTGCTTGGTTGTCCCTAACTACTTTAGTGGATAGTTTGTGTAGGAAATCTTTCCGAGTATCTGCAATTTGGTTATGCAGTTTAGCAATTTGAATTTGGGTTTTATTTCTACGCTTTGAGTCCTTTTCCTGTCGGGCTAATTTGCGCTGCTTTCGCCGAATTTGTTGGTCTAACATTGAGTAATCAGGGCTAATAGCTTTATCCCCGTTACTCATTACAGCAAAAGTTTTTATCCCTAAATCAATACCGATGCTTTGGTTCTTAGCATCAATTTGAATAGGTTCAATTTCTATTACAAAGCTCAAAAAATAGCGGTTAGCACAGTCTTTTACGACAGTACAAGAAGTAGGTGCAGAAGGTAGTTGTCTAGACCAGATTGGCTGAAAATTGCCGATTTTTGCCAGATACACATCATTCCCTTTGACTGAAAATCCGCCGATTCTAAAACGTGCAGATTGTTGGTTTGTCTTTTTCTTGAATTTTGGGCTACCAACTTTTTTTCCTTTGCGCTTACCCTGAAGTGAATCGAAAAAGTTTTTGTAAGCAACCCCTAAATCAGCCACCGATTGTTGCAACGGAATGTTGGAAACATCAGATAACCACGAACGCTCATCAGTCTTTTTAGCCTGCGTAATCACCAACTTTTGCAAGTCGTTGTTGCTTGGCAGTTTCTCAGATTTTTTACAAATAGCCAAAGCATCATTCCAAACTACGCGCACACAACCAAACAACTGAGCTAGAAGCCTTTGCTGTTGGTTTGTTGGGTAGAATCGGAACTTATATCTGGCTTTCACTATTTTTCCTTCAAAACTGCTACTATTGTATATCATATCAATATACAATACATGAACAAAAGTGTATTTTTTCGATTAACCGAGGAAGAATTGGCGCATCTCGAAAGTTACTGCAAGGTGACTCAGAGAACGAAATCTGATGTACTTAGAGATTTGATTAGAAAACTGAAAACAAATAAAAAGCCGTCCTAGAAGGCTTGTACTGAGCTTGCCGAAGTGACGGGGCTTGTATCCCATTATTTTCGGTCAAGATTCTCACACATAGTTTGAAAAATATTCTAGATTCTCGAAAACACATTTTTTGGTGATTAATTATAAAATTAACCATCCTGGCTAACCAGCCTGTATGAGCATTTCGATGCACAAATGTTATCTAAATACAGAATGTGGATCACTATTAAGTTAAAATAGGGCGAACGATGGGAATTGAACCCACGAATGGTGGTACCACAAACCACTGCCTTAACCACTTGGCTACGCTCGCCATTCGATATTCCTGATTATAGCACCTTAATCAACAAATAATCAAGACTTTTTTTCCAGGAACGGATTTTGTTGATTTAGAGTCTTGGGACTGCAATAACTATAGAGAATCAAAGCTAGAACAAATGAAAGCACTGACCATTATTGCCTGTTCGGGAGCGGTAGGACTAGCAGCCTTGGGGATGGCAATGGCAACAACAAATCCATCTCTGGCTGAATACGAAGATTATGCAGCACAACGGCTCACCGAATATTTAAAACAGGACGTTTGCCAAAAAACCACCAATTTTCTCGAAAATTTAATCAAGTCTCAATGCCAAAATCTGGTAGATCAAGCCACTCCCCAAATGCGGGAGATATTGGGACGGAGTACAGAACAACAGAATTTTCTGATTTTTAGTGTTTACAAGACGGATTTAAAATTTAGTTCCTTCGTACCTATTTATAAATTTGAAACCGTGGGAGCATTTAATAACTTTTATACTTACACCGCCGACCAGCAATAAGCCAAAATGGGCTAATCCCATTGAACCTTCCATGACTAAATGAAACTCTGCCCCAATGTTAGCTGTCTATATTCGCAAAATCCCGACACGGCTAACTTTTGTATCAAATGCGGTGGAAAACTTTTGCTCCAAGACCGTTATCACTTGCTGCGGTGTATTGGACAGGGTGGCTTTGGCAAAACTTACTTAGCTGTGGATGAACACCTTCCTTCCAAACTCAGGTGTGTAATCAAACAACTCTGCTTTCAGGAGTCAAATCGGGAAAGCTGTGACAAAGCAGTAGAATTATTTCGTCAGGAAGCAGTTAGTCTGAATGAATTGCAGCATCCCCAAATACCGAAGTTATTAGGTTACTTTGAACAGAAGCATCAGTTATATTTGGTGCAGGAATTGATTTTAGGACAAACCCTAGAACAGGAACTGCAAGCACAAGGAGTTAAAAACGAATCCCAAATTGGGGAATTACTCCAAAATTTGTTACCAGTGCTGCAATTCATTCATGACCGAAAAGTGATCCATCGGGATATTAAGCCAGCAAATATCATGCGTCGTCTACCCCAAGGGGATTTAGTTCTAATTGACTTCGGGGTGGCGAAACACGTCACTACGACAGCATTGTTACAGACAGGGACAACTATCGGTAGCCCAGAATATATTGCTCCTGAACAAACACGGGGTAAAGCTTTACCAGCCAGTGACCTTTACAGCCTGGGTGTCACCTGCATTTACTTACTGACGGGAATTCCTCCCTTTGATTTGTTTGATGTCATGAGCGATCGCTGGGTATGGCGTGACTATATATTAAGTGAAAATCGGGTAAGTCATGCATTGGGTCAAATTCTGGATAAACTGCTGCACAATGCCCTTTCGGAACGTTATCAATCTGCCGGTGAAGTTCTGCAAGCCCTGAATGTAGCCACATTACAACTCGGTAATTCCCAAGTAGAACTTGATTACAGCCGATTACGCGATTTACTGGCCTTTCACAAATGGAAACAAGCAGACCAAGAAACTTGGGTGTTGATGTGTGAAGCACTCTCGAAGCCAATTGGTAGCTATCTTTTTTGTAGTGATTTAAAAAATTTGCCAGATGAGACTTTACAAATAATTGACCAATTATGGTTAAAGTACAGCAAAGGGCATTTTGGGTTCAGCGTCCAGAAGCAAATTTACGAAAGTGTTGATGGTGACTATGGCAAATTTTGCGCTGCTATTGGCTGGAGTGTTCATAACTCCAGCTTTAGTCCTCAAGTCTTTTTGAGTTGGTCTGTCCCTAAAGGCTAGTTTCCTTCACGGATTGGGGCTGGTGGAACTCAATTGTGGCAAAATATTCAAATTTTAGTCTCCAAGCTACCAAGCTGTTACCCTAAAAATAGCTCCTAAAAGTGAAACTTTTTCCATGACATCTGCGTATTTACTGGTATCCCACGGCAGTCGTGACCCCCGCCCAGAAGTTGCTATGCAGCAATTAGCGGGTTTAGTGTCTGATAAATTGGGTAATAGCAAACATCTGGTAGGTATTGCGGCTTTAGAATTACAACCTGAACCTTTACATCAGCAGATTCAACAATTTGCGACTTTAGTTGACGGGGTTGATTGTTTGCAGATTGTACCGCTATTTCTGCTACCGGGTGTCCATGTGATGACGGATATTCCTGATCAGATTGCTGTGGCAAAACAGGCTTTGGGTGAAGATATGATCATTAACCTGCAACCCCATCTCGGTAGTCATCCGGGTTTAATTACATTACTTTCCCAGCAAATGGCGACGATGAAAGCCGAAACCACAATTTTGTTAGCTCACGGTAGCCGTCGTCCTGGTTCCCTAAAACCAATAGAAACCATAGCCGCCAAGTTGGGAGCCGTAACGGCTTATTGGGCTGTAGCTCCTAGTTTAGAATCACGTCTACAAGATTTGGTCGCTGCTGGAAACAGGGAAATTGCAATTTTGCCATACTTTTTATTCACAGGTGGCATTACTGATGCGATCGCTCAGTCCATAGAAAAGTTAAAATTACAATTTCCTACTGTGACTTTCCAACTGGCTGCGCCTTTGGGAGCAAGTGCAGAATTAGCTGAGATAATTGGGGATTTATTAGATACATGAGCCGCACAGAGAAAGAAGCGCAAAGCTGTTGGGGTAAGGTTTATTTGCTAGGTGCGGGGCCAGGAGATCCAGGACTCATGACCCTCAAAGGTAAGGGTTTATTAGAATGTGCAGATGTAGTCATCTATGATGCTTTGGTAAGTCCAGCAATTTTGGACATGATTAATCCCCAAGCTGAAAAAATCAACGCTGGTAAGCGCATGGGGAGACATTCATTATTACAAGAAGAAACCACGCATTTGTTAATTGAAAAGGCGCAGGAACACGCAATAGTGGTGCGCCTCAAAGGTGGCGACCCATTTATTTTTGGTCGCGGTGGCGAAGAAATGGCAGATTTAGTAGCAGCAGGGGTATCTGTGGAAGTTGTGCCGGGAATTACATCGGGAATTGCGGCTTCTGCTTATGCCGGCATACCTTTGACTCATCGTCTTTATAGTTCTTCTGTTACTTTTGTGACAGGACATGAATCAGCAGGCAAGTATAAACCGAAAGTAAATTGGCAGGCGATCGCTCACGGTTCAGAAACCATTGTCATTTACATGGGTATTCACAATCTACCTTATATTGTGGAACAGTTAAATCAAGCTGGGTTGGATTTACAGACACCCATAGCCTTAGTCCGTTGGGGTACACGACCAGAACAAGAAGAATTGATTGGGACTTTAGCAACCATTGTTCAGCAAGTTGAAGAAACAGGATTTAGCGCTCCGGCGATCGCAATCATTGGCTCAGTAGTAAATATGCACAGTATTTTATCTAAGTGTCGTCCTCTGTAATTTTTAGAGAGTGTATTTCCTGACCTTTCGCCGATTTTTCTGGCAATTTTAAGTAAAAACACAGTATTCAAACAAAGTTAACTAATTTACCATAATTACATTCTTACTTGAACTTTGGAGACAGAGGCAAATTTTCCAGCCGCAGTTCATACCCCCCGGATGGAGCCGTTCTGGTGGTGGGCATGAACCTATAAATTAAGCTGAACATCCTATAATTTGCATACTGTTAGTTAATACAACTCTTGTGGGGTGGGCATTCTGCCTGCTCAGGATGTGCAAATTCAAAGCGGAACAGCTGAAAACCGTTTAGTCAGTCAGCTAGCTGTAATTTCCATCAGTGAATTTACGGACGAATACGTTCGAGTTATAGCTAAGACAGTAGAACCAAATAGTCATCTTCTACAAACAAGATAGAACGAAAAGCTACACCCAATTCTTAGCCCAAATTTACCAAATTCTATTTGGTAGTTTTTTGCTGAAAAATTAAGGATTTTTGATGTCTGGAGGGCAGAGAAATGCCAACTATTAAATATTTGTCTTTAAATCGGCTGCGAGTTCAAGGAAAGTTTTTCTTTGCAGGTGAAGAGAAAGTTTTTTTAAAGGGAGTGAGTTATGGTCCTTTCATCACTGGAACTCACGGCGCGCCCTTACCAGAGGAACCCGTTATTGAGAAAGACTTTGAACTCATGCAAGAATTAGGTGTGAACTGTCTACGAGTGTATATTGTTCCACCGGGCTGGTTCTTAGAATTAGCTGAGTTCTATGGTTTGCGAGTTCTGGTTGGGATTCCCTGGTCACAACACATTACATTTTTAGATTCAGAAACACTTAAATCAGAAATTCTTCAGACCATCGCCCATGCAGTGCAAGCCTGTCGCCATTATCCAGCAGCATTTGCTTATTTAGTCGGCAACGAAATCTCACCCGACATTGTGCGCTGGTACGGAGCCGCCAAAATACAGGCATTTTTGCAAGAATTGATGGCAATTGTGAAAGAGAATGACCCCAATGCACTGGTTAGCTATGCCAACTACCCTTGCACAGAATATCTCAATTTAGATTGCGTTGATTTTCTCTCTTTCAATGTATATCTGCACAGCGATCGCGATTTTCGGGGATATCTGTCTCGGTTGCATAATCTAGCAGTGGAGAAACCTTTAGTTTTTAGCGAATTTGGCGCTGATTCCATCCGTGAAGGACTAGATACACAAGCAGCAATTCTCTCCCAAAAACTAGCAGCTAGTTTTGAGATGGGTGTCGCCGGCACATTTATCTTCTCCTGGACAGATGAATGGTTTACAGGTGGTCATGCAATTCAGGATTGGGCATTTGGCGTAGTCACAGAGAATCGCCAAAACAAACCAGCCTTTAAAGCAGTGCAGCACTATTATCAGGCTTCTTTACCCCCTGCATTAACAGAATATCCCCAAGTGTCTGTGATTGTCTGTGCTTATAATGCCGAGCGCACAATGGAAAGTTGTCTCGCATCCTTAGAGAAACTGAACTATCCCAATTATGAAGTAATCGTTGTTAATGATGGTTCCACAGACAGAACTCTAGAAATTTGCCAGAAATATCCTCACATCAAACTCATCTGTCAGCCCAATTACGGGTTAAGCATCGCCCGAAATGTCGGACTAGAAGCCGCAACAGGAGAAATAATTGCCTACACCGATTCAGATTGTTATGCTGATCCCGACTGGCTCACTTACCTCGTGATCACATTTCAATCAACAGGGTTATCTGCTGTCGGAGGTCCCAACTTTCAGCCTCCTGAAGATTCCCTGATTCCCTCCTGCGTCGCAGTTTCTCCCGGTTGTCCCACCCATGTGCTTCTAGGCGATGATACAGCAGAGCATATTGCAGGCTGCAACATGGCATTTCTTAAAAAAGCCCTCCAAGAAATAAATGGTTTTGACCCCCAGTTTCGCGCCGCAGGAGACGATATCGATGTTTGCTGGCGACTTCAGGATCAGGGATACACCATTGGTTTCAGCCCAGCAGCGATTGTTTGGCACTACCGACGCAACACAGTCAAAGATTATTTAAAGCAACAGCGCGGCTACGGTAAAGCAGAAGCACTGGTTTATTTCAAACATCCCTATCGGTTTAATCTCTTCGGACAGGCTCGCTGGATGGGACGGATTTATGGTGGTCTTGCTGCGGCGATGATTTTGCAGACACCTGTCATCTACTCAGGTGTGTTTGGACGAGGGTTGTTTCAAACACTCTATCAGCCATCAGTCCCCATGTTCGCTTACCTGCCCCTGACATTGGAATGGAATCTCCTAGCACTACTGTTAATTGGGCTTTTAGCAGTAACTGGAAACAATCCACTCTGGGGAATCGCACCATTTATTCTGTCCTGGCTAATGTGCTTCATCGGAGCATGGCAAGCACCCATTGATACACGATTTCAGGGATTGCGTGGTCGGTTACTCGTAGCATTGCTGATTTATTTAGGCCCCTTGGTTCGGAGTTGGGAACGATATAAATGGAGGATCAAAGGACTGGGGAAAGTCGATCCTGTTCTCCAGCAAACAACACAACAAAAACTTCAGATTTCTTGGTTACAGCGTGAAATCTACCTTTCCTACTGGACAGACTCTGGATTAGAGAAAGAAAGTATACTTCAGGGCATGATGGATTTTCTCACATCCCGCAAGTATTTTATGGCGGTCAATGACGGTTGGAGCGATTGGGATTTGACCATATATCGAGGCTTGTGGTCACGGGCGCTGATTCGAGTTTGTGCAGAAAATCACGGTGGTAATCAACGAGTGCTGCGGGTCAAAAGTACCTTCTGTATGTCCCGTCTGACTGTAATTGTTGTGATTGGTTGGGCATTAGCGACCATTGAGTGTTTTTGGCTAAAAATGCCCTTAGTGGTAATAACAGCAATGGGCTTGGGTATATTCAGCGCCATCCTGATCATTACTGAAAGCATTGCTTTTGCACTCACTCTCTACTCGGTGATTGAGGCTGTAGCCTACGGTCTCAACTTTGTTCCCGCCCCCTCGTTAAAACGCTGATGAATTCCTTGCTGCGTCGCACCTTTTCATACCTATTTCCTTACAGATGGCAATTTGTCATCTCCCTATGTCAGGTGTTTCTGATTAGTGGGTTTGAGCTATTAAAACCTTGGCCTTTCAAGATTGTGCTTGACTTCGTTTTGGAGGACAAGCCCCTTCCCTGGGGGATGGTTGCTGGCTTATCTGGCGTTCTTTTGTTAGCAGCTTGCTGCTTGGCTACTGTGCTGATCTACGCGGTGTCTGCTATTCTCAGCTTGTGGAATAGCTATACCACCATCAGTTTTGGGCAGAAAATGGTAAATGATTTGCGCGGCGAGCTATATAAGCATTTGCAACGGCTGTCTCTCAAATTCCATAATCACTGGCCAGTGGGTGATCTTGTCTACCGCATCACCGCAGATACCTTTGCAATTCAAACCTTGTGTACAAATGGGTTACTTCCCATCGTCTCTACCCTGGTTTTAATCGTGGCTATGTTTGTGATTCTGCTGCGTCTGGATGTTCTGCTTACCCTCATCGCCTTGGGTATCTGTCCAGTCCTGTTTTTTCTTCTATCTTTCTTAAACCATAAAATTAGTTCCGCAGCTTTGCGCTCTCGACAAGCCGAAAGTGCTATTTATTCGCTTGTGCAGCAAGGAATGTCTTCGATTCGAGCGATTCAGGCATTCACGAAGGAGGAAGATGAATACCAAAAGTTTATCAGAGCTAGTCAGGGTAGTCTGAATGCGAATCTCCGTTTTTACCTAATCCAAAGTTTCTACGGTGGGATCACCAATGTGGTGATTGGAGTCTGGGGTGCTGTACTGTTGTGGATTGCGGCTCACCATGTCATGGCTGGGACTCTGACTATTGGGGGATTAATTGTGTTTATCTCCTATCTAGCATATCTACTGGCATCAATTCACCAGTTAAGCCATACCTGGGGACTGGTTGAAGGCGCAATGGTAGGGGTGCAGCGTGTATTTGACTTACTGAATCGGGAATCGGATTTGCCGGACGGTACAAGAGTTCTCACTGCGGAAGCAGCCAGAGGAATCATTGCTTGGGAAAATGTATCGTTTGAATATTTGCCTGAGTTTCCTGTCCTGAAAAACATTAACTTGGTGGTAGAGCCTGGTGAAAAAATTGCCATTGTCGGATCTACTGGAACCGGGAAATCTACTTTAGTCAACCTGCTGGCAAGGTTCTATGATTCTCAACAAGGGCAGATTACAATTAATGGTAGAGATATTCGCGAATTCACCATCAAGTCTTTGCGAGATCAGATATCAATGGTGTTGCAACCTCCCCTAGTTTTTCCGACAACTATCCGAGAAAATATTGCTTATGGGCGATCGCATTCCACCCTGGATGAAGTGATTGCATCTGCAAAAGTGGCTCATATCCATGATTTCATTTGCCAACTTCCAGACGGATATGAAACCCTGATTGGTGAACAGGGATCTACCTTGTCCGAAGGACAGAAACAGCGTTTAACCATCGCTCGTGCCATTTTACGAGATGCTCCGATCCTGATTTTGGATGAACCCACATCGGCTATGGATACAGAAACCGAAGCATTAGTTATGGATGGGTTAGAGCAGTTAATGGCTGGTAAAACAACCTTCATAATTGCCCATCGTCTTTCCACAATTCAACACACTGATAAAATTATCGTCATGCAGTTCGGTCAAGTTGTAGAGCAAGGAAGTTTTAATGAATTAATGGCTCAACCAGGAGTGTTTTCAACACTTTATCAAATGCCGTTTCGAGAACACCAGTATCATTGACAGTGTATGTAGTTACCTTTGATAGGAGTACAAAATGGGTTTCTATTCACAAAAAATATTTCCTTATCTCCTCGATTGGTCGCTATCAGATTCCAAAATTGGCGAATACAGGCAACAAATTTTAGCACAAGTAAAAGGGGAAGTGCTAGAAATTGGTTTTGGTACAGGTTTAAATCTTTCCTACTATCCTAAATCACTGGAAAAGCTCGTTACCATTGACTCTAATCCCGGAGTTAATCAATTAGCGCAAAAACGTATTCAATCATCCTCTATTACAGTAGACAATCGCATTTTAAACAGTGAAAAATTACCAATGGCAGATAACAGCTTTGATAGTGTGGTCAGCACTTTCACTTTATGCAGTATTGCCAAAGTTGAACAAGCCCTGCAAGAAGTATATCGAGTATTGAAACCGGGAGGAAAATTCTTTTTTTTAGAACATGGATTGAGTAATGCACCTAAAATACAAGTTTGGCAAAACCGCTTAACACCAATACAGAAAATTATCGGAGATGGCTGTCATTTAAATCGTAATATTAGACAATTAGTTGAGCAACAATTTGATACTGTAACTTTAGAAGAATTTGTTGGTGAAAATTTACCAAAGATTGCCGGATATCTATATAAAGGTATCGCAACAAAAGCAAATTAATTGATTATAGATATTCATATCTAACAGCAGGATAGAAATGATTTTTGCAGACATTGAGTATCAGGACAAAGCAGAAATTACCCGTAATCAGGTAATTAATCTGTATTCGGAATGTGGATGGTCATCAGCACAGAAGCCTGAGAAACTTTTGTTAGCACTTGCCAACTCGCACACAGTGATTTCAGCATGGCATCAGAATTTGCTGATTGGTCTTGGTAATGCCATTTCAGATGGTGCTTTGGTTGTTTATTACTCTCATTTATTAATATTGCCAGCATATCAAAAAAGAGGCATAGGACGGGAAATTATGAAACGTCTACAAAGTCGTTATATTAATTTCCATCAGCAAATATTACTGTCAATAGATCATGCTGTTCCCTTCTACGAAAAACTTGGTTTTCAGGATTCACAAGGTGTCACACCAATGTGGATATATGATGGGAATGATATTGATGTTGCCAAAAAGCATGATTGATAGTCATCGCTAAATGTTGCTAGGAGGTATGAAGTGGCACAAATTATCATTGTCGGTGCAGGTCCCACAGGTGCAGCACTAGCTTTACTCCTAGTAAAACGTGGTATTAATGTAACCCTCATTGAAGCGGCAAAAGACTTTAATCGTATATTTCGCGGTGAGGGATTAATGCCTAGTGGGTTAGATGCACTCACACAAATGGGACTATCTACACTGTTAAATGATATTCCGACTCGAAAACTCGATGGGTGGGAGTTCATAATTGAGGGAAAACAATTATTTCGCGTAGACGAACCAATGGGGTCAACTCGTCCCTGTACATTAGTATCACAACCGCCACTGCTCAAAGCACTAATTTCCGAAGCTCAAACCCATGATGGATTTGAATTTATCCAGGGTGTTTCTGTCAAAGATTTATTTTCGAGTCATGAACGTGTTGCTGGTGTCATACTCAGTGATGAGCGACAACTGACTGCTGATTTAGTAATTGGGGCGGATGGTCGTAACTCAACTCTGCGGGAACGTGCTGGATTAAAATTAGTAAGTCAGCCCAAAAATATCGATATTCTCTGGTTTAAGTTGGCAGCTAGTCCCCAGTTTGCAGATGATAATGTGTTTCGGACGATTGTAAATAACAATCGCATCTTTAGCATCTTTCATGGAGCAGAGTCAGGTAAACTACATTTAGCTTATGTAATCTCCGCCAACGAAAAAACCGACTACAAGCAAGCAAACTGGGCAGAAATTTTCGCCTCACTATCACCCTCATGGTTAGCAGAACATTTCCGCAATCATGCAGACAGCATCGAATCTCCCATTAAGCTGTCTGTTGTGGTTGGTTGTTGTCCACAATGGTACGCACCAGGGATACTGCTTCTAGGTGATGCTGCACATCCCATGTCTCCTGTCCGCGCTCAAGGTATCAATGTCGCATTGCGTGATGTGATTGTCGCTGCTAATCATCTAGTCCCGATATTGCAAGCAGACGCGGAACACCAAAAAATTGATGTCGCACTATCAGAAATTCAAGCAGAACGTCAGCCAGAAATTATCCGCGCCCAGCAACTCCAGTTACAAGAAGCCGCACAAGGCGAACTACTGCGAAAAAATTTCCTAGTGCGATCGCTCTTGGTTCAATTTGCGCCCTTACTCAGTACAATAATTAAATATTCTTGGTTAAGGCGACAACGTGAGATGCGCGAGGGCATAACAAAGGTGAGCTTAAAAGTGTAATGTTTTACAAAAGAGTACGAAATAGCGCGTGAACAATCAACAGCAAGATATATTTTTTCAAATTCATCAGGGTATACCGAGGGAAGCGCCTGGTGATTCTGAATCTACGAAAAATGCTTTTTTAAAGTTGATTGATTTGCCACCACATCCCAAAATTCTAGATATTGGTTGTGGTCCTGGCTTTCAAACTTTAGACTTAGCCAGCTTAACTAATGGCACAATTATTGCTATCGATAATCATCCTTTTTATGTAAATGAACTCAAACAGAAAGTATTGCATAAAGGATTATCAAAAAAAATCACCGTACTCAACGCTGATATGTTTGCTCTTGATTTTCCTGATGCAACTTTTGATGTGATTTGGGCGGAAGGTTCAATATACATTATGGGGTTTGAAAGTGGATTGAAGCAGTGGAAACCCTTGCTCAAGCAGAAAGGTTACTTAGCAGCTTCAGAACTTACATGGCTGAAACCTGACGCACCAAAAGAATTAAAAGAATTTTGGAATGCGGGTTATCCAGCCATGCAGGATATTGAAGGTAATCTAAAAATTATTCAAAATAGTGGCTACAAAATCATTGATTATTTTGTACTCCCAGAATCAGCTTGGTGGAATCATTACTATAAACCTTTAGAAGAAAAATTACAGGGTTTAAGAAAGCATTACCAAGATGATACAGAAGCTCTGGAAGTGATCAATATGGAGCAATTGGAGATTGACCTTTATCGAAAATACTCTGAATATTACAGTTATGTGTTTTACATTGGGCAAAAAAATGCTAACTAATCATATAACTGATACAGCAGAAAATATATTTATTAATTATATTAACGAGAAAGTTATATAGCATTTCCTAGTCTAATAAAGTACAAAATTATCTGCGTTTATCTACGTTCATCTGCGTTTAATTATTACTGCTTATACCTCACTTGAATGGGAATTGCTATACCATATGTTGAAAGATTATTTTCAATAAATCCCCTTGTGTAAAAGGCTTAGGTAAAAAGCCGGAAGCTCTAACTAGTTTAGCTTTAGCTCTATCTATCAGCCCTGTTTTAGCAGTTACCATAATTACAGGTGTATTTTTCAAAGATGAGTGCTTACGTAACATAGAGCATAGTTCATACCCGTCTAAATGAGGCATATCAACATCTAATAAAATTATGTCTGGTTTGGTGCGGAGAATTTGCATTAAAGCGTTCAAAGAATCGGTAATTGTGATCACAGAAAAAATTTGGTCATCTAAATAATTTTTAATAGTGTTTAATACCGTAAGACTGTCATCAATACAAAATATTGTGTAGAGCTTTTTCTGAGTGGGTGGTGTAGTTCCCTGACCGCTATTATAGATAGGATGAATATTGTGAGTTGATGCAGCGTTAGAGTATGCCGTTTTACTGCCTTCGCTGACTCTAGGAGATGGTTTTGCAGATTGTGGCTGATTTAACCGCACAACTGGCGATGTCTGTTTGTAGGTTTCCTCACGGCTACCCGTTTGATACTGTTCGACTAATAAACGGATGTTTAGATGACAGTACTTTGGCATATCATCGAGAAAGCTTTCCGGGAGAAATTCATAACTTCCCTCTTCTAAGCTCAAAAATGTCTCCAAGACTTCTAGCGCTAATTGCTCTATGAGCATTGCTGCTTGTGCCGGGCTGATGTATTTTTGACTTACTAACCAACAAATAGCCAGATAATCTGGGTTCGGTATAGCCTGATCCTCAATCCCATTTTCAAATATCGCCTGTAACTGCTCATCGATTCCGCGAGGAAGAGTAGAAATTTGCTGACTTAAGCTTTGCAAGTTGCGGTAAAGCGGCTCAAACATTTTCTCAGAGTAGCAGGCATAAATCAGCTTACCTTCTTCTATATAGATTGACCAAGAGCCAGATGTGCTAAATACTTGTAAACAACCATTAACAGTCTTACTAGTAATTTTTTTTAAAAGAGATATCGGTTGAAGTTTTTGAAAAAATCTATATCTACTAATGGGAAGTGTCTTCATCGGCACAGATTTGAGATATAATTAACATCCACTGTCGAAATTAGTGAATCACCTTTTCGGAATTCACCACGAGAGTTTCAGAAGTAGTGTTCAGCTAAATATAGCGGTCAGATTTGAGTTAGTACAGAGATTCTTCACCCCTAACTCCTAATTTCCCAATATCTGCTATGCTATAGTTCAACAAACAGCACTTGACTGTGGTAGACCCAGCTATGCTGTGGAAAAACATTCAAATAATTCCACTGCTTACCGGAAAATAGGATTTCAAAAATCAATTTGATTGTTTGTGATTTCGCTAATTTGGCTAATTTAACAGTAACTTAAGTCCCGCACAGAAACTATTGGCTCTAGCCCATCAGTAGCAAAAGTATTGCTATTCTCCGTATTTTCCAGATTTATATTCCAGCCAATAAGCACTTCAAGCTCTGCTCAACTAAGACAAACTGTGTTTTACTTGACTAAGTAGCTGTCCGGGTCAGTGTATTACACAAGTTTGAGATTATCGAGTTTCTCTCTAGTCAGGTTTAGGCAAAATTATCGCTTCCACAACAAGAATGGTAAATTTTCGCCAAAGGCGAGTTAGTTGAGCAAAGGTGGAATAGAGTTGATTTTCGGTAAACCAATAGCTCGTGAGGATTCGGAACCTGTGAGGGTAACCGAAACTGAAGCTGCGAGTTGTCACCCCCGGCATTCATGCATGGGGTAATTCAGTTGATAAAATACTGGAAAAATGTCTAGTGTTGTGTGCTGATAAATATTCCCCCTGCACCATTTTGAGTGCTAGACCTCATAATTTACAGCTAAACCCACAAAGTATAGTAGATACCAGCAAAATAGCTCTTTTCAGCTAAATGGTAGATCGCAAATAGTTTGCTTACTAGTTTTTAGATTACTATAATTTTTGCAGAAAATCTCAAAAATTTTGTGAATATTATAATGAATAAGTAAAGGAAACGTGAATAAAAATTAGTGACATTTTTATCTGATTTTTTTCCGGAAAGTCTACTTTAACAAGAGTTCCCGTGCTTTCACGGTATTGCCAAATCATTCATAAATATGATGTTACATGAATATCGATAACACAGAGAAGAGTAGTAATTACGGTAAGTATGGGATTATATATAGCCCTGAATGAGTCATGAAATTCTTGGTTTCTGTTCTCGACCTGCTTCAAGTCATTTCTGCGGCGGCAGTTCGTTAAAATTAACAAAGTGGCAAGCTCTCCGTGCTTTACTGCCAGAAAGAGGAATTAATTCAGAACAATTGTGACCGCATTTAATTTACAAGTCGAAGAAACAGGCGATCGCCTTGACCGCTACCTTTCAGAAAAATTACCTGATTTATCCCGTTCTCGCATCCAGCAATTAATTGAACAGGGTAATGTTCAACTGAATGAGCAAATCTGCACAACTAAAAAAGTCAATGTCAAAACAGGCGATCGCATTACCTTAGAAATCCCAGAAGTTCAACCCCTGCAAGTGCAAGCTGAAGATATTCCTCTAGATATCCTTTATGAAGACGACCAATTACTGATTCTCAATAAACCTGCTGGTTTAGTCGTCCATCCTGCACCAGGTCATCCCGATGGGACTTTGGTTAATGCTTTGTTAGCACATTGTCCCAATCTTCCAGGAATTGGCGGTGTCCAGCGTCCAGGGATTGTGCATCGATTGGATAAGGATACAACAGGGGCGATCGCGATCGCTAAAACCGATATTGCCTATCACAGCCTCCAAGCACAACTCCAAGCAAAAACTGCAAGGCGAGAATACTTGGGTGTAATTTACGGTGCGCCCAAAACCGAAAGTGGCATTATAGATTTTCCCATTGGTCGCCATCCCCAAGATAGAAAAAAAATGGCAGTAGTCCCTATAGAAAAAGGTGGACGTAATGCGGTAACTCATTGGCAAATTCTAGAAAGACTAGGAAACCAGACATTAGTCCTCTTTCAACTAGAAACGGGACGCACCCATCAAATTCGTGTCCACAGCGCTAAAATCGGTCATCCCATCGTCTGCGACCCAATTTATAGTTCTGGTCATTCCGTCGGGGTCAAGTTACCCGGTCAAGCACTGCACGCTTGGCGATTAAAGTTACAACATCCAATCTCTGGGAATTTGATCGAGGTGACAGCTCCCCCTCCTCAAACATTCACAACTTTGCTAGAAATTCTCCGGCGACGAGTTGCTAGTTAGAGTTATAAACATATCATCCTTAAGGTAGATGCGTTCAATACGAGCGTTGCATACAGATTAAGCAAGAAGGGGTAGAGGACAAAAAGAAATAGGTGGGACTTGACTCCTCCCTATTCCCCTATATTTAGATTTGTAAAGTTTTTTGGGCTTTTTTGCTGTAAAAAGATCAGTTGATCACCATTTTAAGTAACAGGTCAACACATTATCTTAATATCTTTTAATAAAAACTGCACTGGCTAAAAATACTCATAAAAACTGCCATGTCCTGTATTTTCAATACTTCTAGAAAAATTAATAAAATCTAAAACTCTGGAATTTTCCAGCGATTTGTCACAAACATGAAGTAATGTAAAGCAATTTTAGGCAATTTCTCAGGCAAAGTCCTTATATGTAAAGCATTTGAGGTGGTTCTTATTTGGTCATTTTATTTATTCATAATTTGTAACAAATAAAGGATCTATGGCATTGTATAAACATAAGCTGAAGGGGTTAAATGACAGACAAAAGTCAAACAAGGCATCCATTTAATCAAGTTTGCCGATTTCTCATAAAATTACCCCAGGTTCTCATAATTGCTCTTTCATCTGGTGACAGGGAATTATGAGACTAAGGTGAGAAGCGGTTTGATCCCCAATCTGTTTTTAACCATAAACATTGCCAGTTTTAATCTAGACATCTCAAAACTTAGGAGATTGAAGTCCATGACATTAGACGTATTTACCAAGGTAGTTTCTCAAGCTGACTCCAGAGGCGAGTTTTTAAGCAACGAGCAACTAGACGCTTTAACCACCGTTGTTAGAGAAGGCAACAAGCGTTTAGATGTTGTTAACCGCATTACAAGCAACGCTTCAGCTATTGTTACCAACGCGGCTCGTTCTTTGTTTGAAGAACAACCCCAATTGATTGCTCCTGGTGGTAACGCTTACACCAACCGCCGTATGGCTGCTTGTTTGCGCGACATGGAAATCATCTTGCGTTACGTCACCTACGCTATTTTGGCTGGTGATGCTAGTGTTCTTGATGATCGTTGCTTGAACGGCTTGCGCGAAACCTACCAAGCTCTAGGAACTCCTGGATCTTCCGTAGCTGTCGGCGTTCAAAAAATGAAAGAAGCTGCTGTTGGTATTGCTAACGATCCTAACGGAATCACCAAGGGCGATTGCAACCAATTGATATCTGAAGTAGCTAGCTACTTTGATCGTGCTGCTGCTGCTGTTGCTTAATATCACTAACAAAGTCCATACCTAAGAATTTAGGTAATTCAGACCAAAATTTTACGAAATACCAAGGAGATTTTAGAAAATGGTTAAAACACCAATTACCGAAGCGATCGCATCAGCTGATACCCAAGGACGTTTCTTAGGCAACACCGAACTGCAAGCAGTTAACGGTCGTTATGTACGTGCTATTGCTAGCATGGAAGCTGCTCGTGCTTTGACCTCCAACGCCCAAAAATTGATTGATGGTGCAACCCAAGCTGTTTACCAAAAATTCCCATACACCACCCAAACACCAGGACCTCAGTACGCTGCTGACAGCCGTGGTAAGTCCAAGTGCGCTCGTGACGTTGGTCACTACCTACGCATTGTTACCTACAGCTTAGTTGCTGGTGGTACAGGTCCTTTGGATGAGTTCTTGATTGCTGGTTTGGCTGAAATCAACAGCTCCTTTGACTTGTCTCCTAGCTGGTACGTTGAAGCTATCAAGCACATGAAAGCTAATCATGGTTTGAGTGGACAAGCTGCAAACGAAGCCAACACCTACTTTGACTACGCTATCAATGCTCTTAGCTAAATAGTATCTTGCCCGGATCAGGATGCAAGTGTTGGATGGAGTTAGTCAACCCTTTGGGGTTCACCAGTCGCTCATTTGGGAAACCAAAAAGACCGTTCTGGCTCATCTAGCAGTTGAATCTCGCTCCGGGCAGACTTTTATCTAGCAAAGAAATAAAAAAAGAAAAGCTTTAGTAAAGTCAGCAGTCGGTACAAATAGCCGAAATGCAAATAAAGAAGAATAGGTGAATAAAAATGGCAATTACAGCAGCAGCATCTAGGCTCGGAACAGAGCCTTTTAGCGATGCACGTCGAGTAGAACTGCGCCCCAACGCCAGCAAAGATGAAGCAGAGCTTGTGATTCGTGCGGCTTATCGGCAAGTTTTGGGTAACGACTATTTGATGGCATCGGAACGTCTAGTCAGCGCCGAATCACTCCTGCGGGATGGCAATTTGTCGGTGCGGGAGTTTGTCCGCAGCATTGCGAAATCAGAACTCTACAAAAAGAAGTTTTTTTATAACAGTTTCCAAACTCGGTTGATTGAACTCAACTACAAGCATCTTTTGGGTCGCGCTCCCTATGATGAATCGGAAGTTGTGTACCACTTAGATTTGTACGAGAACAAAGGGTACGACGCGGAAATTGATTCCTATATTGATTCTCCAGAGTACCAAAATAACTTCGGCGAAAGTATTGTTCCCTATTATCGTGGTTTTGATACTCAACCAGGACAAAAAACCGTCGGCTTTACCCGGATGTTTCGGTTGTACCGGGGTTATGCCAATAGCGATCGCGCGCAGGTAGAAGGGACTAAATCCCGTTTAGCGCAGGATTTAGCTAGTAATAAATCTTCTTCCATTGTGGGACCATCAGGAAGCAATGATAACTGGAATTATCGTGCTTCATCAGATGTCGCTCCTAAGAAGAATTTAGGGAATGCTGTTGGTGTAGGCGATCGCGTGTACCGCATTGAAGTTACAGCAATCCGTGGTTCTGGCTATCCGAGTACCAGACGGAGTAGCACAGCATTTATCGTACCTTACGAGCGACTCTCTGACAAGATCCAGCAAATTCACAAGCAGGGTGGCAAAATCGTCAGCATCACGTCAGCTTAAGGTAACGTTACCCAAATCAATAGAGGAGATAAGAAGTAATGTTCGGTCAAACCACACTTGGGGCTGGTAGCGTTTCTTCATCTGCAAGCCGAGTATTTCGTTATGAAGTCGTAGGCTTGCGCCAAAACGCAGAAACTGACAAAAATCAATTCGATATTCGTCGCAGTGGCAGTGTGTTTATCACAGTGCCATACAGTCGGATGAACGAAGAAATGCAACGCATTAACCGCTTAGGTGGCAGAATCATCAATATTTCACCATTGAGCGCTGAAGAAGAAAACTAATTTCCACCGCATGAAAGAACCCAGTGCGTCAGAATATTCAGCAGAAAATGCGCCCCAGTTGACACCAGAGTTAGCACTCGCCAACCTGCAATCATCAGATTTAAGTCTCCGCTATTACGCAGCTTGGTGGCTGGGCAAATTTCGAGTTAACCACCCAGATGTCGTAGATGCCTTAATTGCAGCGTTAGAGGATGAAGCCGACAGAACAGAAATGGGAGGTTATCCACTGCGGCGCAATGCTGCCAGAGCATTGGGGAAATTAGGTGATGCCAAAGCTATACCAGGCTTAATTAAATGCTTGGAATGTCATGATTTTTATGTGCGCGAAGCCGCAGCCCAGTCCTTGCAAAAGCTGCGGGATAAAACTGCCGCCCCAGCACTCATAAAAATGCTAGATGGGGGTGTTGCTCAGGCCGTGCAAGTAATGGGTCGCCCTCATCTCACCCAGCCCTATGAAGCGGTAATAGAAGCCTTGGGAGCTATTGGTGCAACTGAGGCTATTTCTTTAATTTCACCGTTTTTAGAGCATGAAATCCCAGCAGTGCAGTGTGCTGCCGCTAGAGCAATGTACCAACTAACACAAGACCCCGCCTATGGGGATAGATTAGTGAAAACGTTGTCCAGTGGTGATCTGAAATTGCGCCGCCTGGTTTTAGCGGATTTGGGTGCAATTGGTTACATGACAGCAGCAGAAGCGATCGCGATCGCTAAAGCAGAAAATAGCTTCAAACTCATTGCCCTGAAAGGATTACTAGAGCATCAACTCACCCCAGAGTTAGATGTTTTGTCTGTTTCTGACAATGCTATCCAGGTGATGAACTTGATGGATTCACTTTTGTAATAATTCGTAGTTCGTAATTCGTAATTCGTAATTCGTAACTACGTACTATGAATTATCAATCATGAATTGGAGCGCAGGATTTGACTGAGGAATTAATTCGTGCCGTCGCCCAGGCAGATACACCAGCCAATATGGTAACGGCAGTACAAAACTTGGCAGCAGCAAAAGATGTCGCCGCTATTCCCACGTTAATTGCGGTGTTTGGTTATAACAACCCATCCGCAGCGACGGTGGCGGCGGCAGCATTGACCGAAATGGGAGAAATAGCAGTGCCACAATTGCTATCCCAAATAGACGATTATAACTATGGCGCACGGGCTTATTCGATTCGTACTTTAGCAGCGATCGCAGACCCCCGTGCCATAGACGTTTTAATCACAGCCGCAGCTACAGACTTTGCTCCCAGTGTCCGCCGCGCTGCTGCCAAGGGATTGGGAAATTTAAACTGGCATAAACTCGAATCTGCCGAGAGGGAAACAGCGCTGAAAAAAGCATTGGAAACCTTGTTGCTAATTTCCCAAGACTCAGAGTGGTCAATCCGTTATGCTGCTGTTGTCGGTTTACAAGCCTTGGCGAAAATACCTGATTTGCAGCAAACCATTCGGACGAGACTAGACCAGATGCTAGCCACTGATGACGAAAAAGCAATTCGCGCTCGTGTGCATCTGGCTATTTCCTGACTCTTGCCTTACATATCATAAAACAAGGAAAAAGTAAATATGTCAATACCATTACTGAATTATTCATTTACCACGCAAAATCAGCGTGTTGAAGGCTACGAAGTACCCAACGAAGACACGCCCACGATGTATCGGTTAGCAGATGCTACCTCAGATACAGATATTGATGCCATCATCTGGGCAGCATATCGGCAAATCTTTAGCGAACACTTAATCATCGAAAGCAATCGCCAGAAATTTCTGGAATCTCAACTGCGAAATCGGGCAATTAACGTCCGCGATTTTATCCGGGGATTAGGTAAATCGGAAGTTTACCGCACACAAGTAGCAGATATCAACACCAACTACCGCTTAGTTGACATCACCTTAAAGCGGTTTGTCGGACGCGCCGCCTACAACAAAGACGAGGAAATTGCCTGGTCGATTGTCATTGGTACTAAAGGATTACACGGTTTCATCGATAGCTTGTTAGACAGTGAAGAATATCTGCAAAACTTTGGCGATGACATCGTACCCTTCCAACGCCGTCGCTATAAAGACAGACCCTTTAACTTAGTGAATCCTCGCTACGGTTCATACTGGCGCGATCGCATGATGTTGGAATCTATCGGTGGTCGTTCCTTCTATAGCGCCCGTACCAGCGGATATTTAAGCAAAGAAGATATTCGTCGAGTTATTCCTGCCAATTTCATGAGTATGGCCGGGGAAATTCTCGCCCCCGAACGTAACTACCAACGAACAGTAGCTACAGTCACCTCACAAATCAAAGATATCAAGATTCCCGACAACTCCCGCGAAATTGGTACTCCCCAACCAACCATGAAACCTGTAGCGGTGGCTCTACCTTATCGTTACATCCCTGCAAATCCTACCAACTAAGTCATCAAACTCAAACAACTGATAACTGATAACTAAAATGACAATCCCTTTACTAGAATACAAACCCAGTTCCCAAAATCAGCGCGTAGCTGGTTACGAAGTCCCTAACGAAGATACACCCAGGATTTACCGCATCGAAGACTGTGCTTTTGATAGTGAAGTCCAAGAATTAATTTGGGCAGCTTATCGGCAGCTTTTTAGCGAACATGAAATCCTCAAATTCTATCGCCAGACCAACTTAGAATCTCAGATCAAGAATCGAGCCATTACCGTGCGCGACTTCATCCGGGGTTTAGCTAAGTCCGAAGCCTTCCGGAATTTGGTAGTGCAGACCAACTCTAACTATCGGTTGGTAGACATTGCCCTCAAACGGATTTTAGGTCGTGCGTCTTACAACAAAGACGAAGAAATTGCTTGGTCAATCAAAATAGCCACCCTCGGCTGGAATGGTTTTGTTGATGCTTTAATTAACTCTCAAGAGTATCAAAGCAACTTTGGCGACAATATAGTTCCCTACCAACGGCGACGCAACAAAGATAGACCCTTTAATTTAGTCACACCCCGCTACGGTAACTACTGGCGCGACAAGTTAGAAGATGCGCGCTATAAAGCAGGCGACATCAAGAACTTCATGGAATTAGCCAACTCCATCGAAATCAAGATGCTGAAGTTTACACCAGTTAACCTCGCCAGCGTTGAAATTCCCGACATGGCCAGGGATATCAACCCCCAAGGTATTCCGGTTTCCATCAATTCCAGCGCCAATTTCCCCGTGCGCTAAATTACTTCGGAATTAGCTCTACCTATCAACATAATGGGGGAGAATGAGTAAAGCATCAGTGAGGGTTTGAGGATTCAAACCTCCTTGAGTTTTCCGAGTCAGCTTTTTGTTCACATTGTTAATAAAAGGAAGAACGCAGTATGTCTCTGCCATTACTTCAATACAAACCCAGCAGTCAAAATCACCGAGTCGCGAGTTTTGGTGTGGCTGACCTGAATGAAGATACACCATATATCTACCGCATTGAAGATGTCAGTTCTTACACTGATATCCAGAGCATCATTTGGGCAGCCTATCGCCAAATTTTCAGTGAACATGAAATCCTCAAGTTCAACCGCCAGAAGACTTTAGAATCTCAACTGAAAACTGGTTCCCTATCTGTGCGGGACTTCATCAGAGGTTTAACCAAGTCTGAAGCCTTCTATCGTTTAGTTGTCTCGTCAAACAACAACTACCGTTTAGTAGACATCACTCTCAAGCGTGTATTAGGCCGTGCGTCTTACAACAAAGACGAACAAATTGCTTGGTCAATCGTTATTGCTACCAAAGGTTTTGGCGGCTTCGTTGATGCTTTAGTAGACAGCGAAGAGTACACCAACAGCTTTGGTGATAATATCGTACCCTACCAACGCAAACGCATGGAAGGTCGTCCCCACAACTTGGTAACTCCTCGTTACGGCGAAGACTTCCGCGAAAAAGTTGGTACAGTCGAAACCGATTGGCGCTTCACCTTGGAGAAGTTCTACACCCGCAAGTTCCAAGAAAAACGCCTCCCCGAAGGCGACCCCCGCAAATATGCGGACATGGCAGCATCTATGAGTGGCAAAGGAAACTACGGTCAAAAGCTTTCTGCATTTGATATTGATTATCTCAGTGCAGTTCCTTACCGTGGTGGTAACAGACGCTAGGATTTAAAATCTAATTGTCTCAAATTTTATACTGGGTCTAGTTTTTGCGTTGATGTGACGACGGGTTTGCAGTTTTTCTGTTAGCTGGGCGTTGCGTTAACTGGAAACTAGACCCAGTAGCTTTTAATATGGTGAAGGTCTAAAGGAGTAGTCAAATGCTAAAAGAACTTCATTTAAATTCTGTTGGACCTGCTTCCCAATTTGATGTTGAATTTGCTGATAGACTCAACATTTTTACTGGGGATAATGGACTAGGTAAAAGTTTTTTACTTGAAGTTGCTTGGTGGGTACTCACTGGAAATTGGGTAGACCAACCCGCTTATCCCCAAAGAAATACAGATGAATTACCAAAAATTATCTCCAAAGTTAATACCCGAAATTGGGAAATTCTTTTTGATGAGATAGACAATGAAAGCAGCTTTAATTTTTCAGAGCAGAAATGGCAAAAAAATTTGTCTTTGAGTGACTCATCAAAAAATATTGTAATTTTTGTTCGTGTTGATGGTGGGTTTTCAGTTTTTGACCCTGCTCGTAAGCGGGATTTAGCTTATAACTTTGACCCAGATACACTTTGGAATGGCTTAAAATTAAAAGGCAAAGTTGTTTGTAATGGTCTAATTCATGATTGGGTTAAATGGCAAAATCAGGCACAAAAAACGCCATTTCAACTTTTATCTCGTGTCATTAAACAACTTGCACCTCATCCTGATGAATGGATAGAAATAGGAGAACCAACGCGAGTATCTGTGGAAGATGTGCGTGATATTCCTACAATTAATCTTCCTTATGGAAATATTCCCATTATCCAAGCATCAGCAGGAATGAAGCGTATTCTGGGACTTGCGTACTTGTTGGTATGGGCTTGGTACGAACATGAAAAAGCTTCGGAACTCCGCAGACAAGAACCAATGAATCAAATAGTTTTATTAATTGATGAAGTTGAGTCTCACCTACATCCACGCTGGCAAAGAGTTATATTACCCTCTATTTTATCTGTGCTAAATGAGTTCCAGTCAAATATGAAAGTACAAGTTTTAGCTACAACTCATTCGCCCTTGGTACTTGCTTCCTTAGAACCAATTTTTGATGAAGAACAAGACAAATTATTTTTATTTGAACTGGAAAACGGAAAAGTTTCCTTGGATGAAATATCTTGGGTTAAACAAGGAGATACAGTTGGATGGTTAACATCAGAAATATTTGGACTCAAACAAGCTCGTTGTCAAGAAGCAGAAACAGCGATTGAAGCCGCAGAAGCATGGATGCGCTATGATGATATGAATAATTTTCCAGAACACTTGAGAAACCAGCCACAAATTCATCAGGAATTGCAAAAACTTTTACCCGGACACGATCCTTTTTGGCCTCGTTGGATAGTAACAGCAGAAAAAAGAAATAGCGGATGATTAGGGGCATCGTCACTATGTTGTTAAAGTTGACATAATTCTTAATTATTTTTTTTTAGTATTAGAAATAAATTTTTAATAGATAGGATTATTAATAAATAATTTCAATGTGGGTTTTGCTGTAAGATTATTAATACCTCCTGGCGTTGGATCATAATAATGTAAGTTAGAATAACTATCATCAGATAAGCTTAGATTATAAGCAGTCATTGGATCTAAAGGATAATCTTTGATTATTTCTGTAAAAACCTTATTTGGTTCAAATGCAAAAAATAATCCGTTAAGTGCTTGATTAGGAGAATCAAGTAAAGCACGTAAATAGTATGGATTATAAATAGCACTTAAATAAACTTTATAATATCCTTTGGCATAAGGATTATAATTTAAATGAGGAGAAATATATTCTGCATTTTTTAGGATTGTATCAGGCAGTAAATAGCCAACTACTTTACCCATTCTAAAATCTTCATCAATAACAACAAAAATAATGACATCTTGACGATGTTCTCCTACTAAACAATTTTGATTTACATTCCACCAATTTCTCTTTCTTTTAGTATCCAGTTGAAAAGTTTTAATATCGAGTTTTAAAATGCTTCCATCCTCTTTGGTTAGAAGAGTCCAGTGTGAAAAATCGTATTCGTCACCACTAGGATGATCCTTAAGATCAACCCTAGATATGGAAAGTCCACATTCGCCAGCCCAAGTTGCAAAAACAAATTCTCCACACTTACCAATCCAGGCATTATAGTTATTATTAGGAAAAGTTCTATTAGCCCAAGTGTTGGCAACCAGTTTATCCTCTGTGAAAATAACGGTAGTTTCATTGCTAACTACATTACTAAATAAAAAATCATTCCACCATTTTTTATCTAAATCTCTAACATGATCTCGTAAGCAAAACCTCATATAAGAATACATCCGAGCTATATCTATAAATTCTTGCAATTTTTTTTCCCCTTTGAATTGAAAAACCTTTGCAAATGCTAAACATAGATTACGATATCCTTGATGATATTCAAATACAGCATAAACTTCTACAAAATAAGGCTTGCCTTCCGATTGCACAACATCAAAATTAGGGCAAGCTATTTCATAATTAAAATCATCTTTTTCAGGTAAGCAATAATCGTCATCTAAAGGACTCCAACCATATTCTCGTCCTTCAGATTTTGCGATTTTTAATCTTTCTTCAAGCATTTTTGACGTAATTTTAAATGCTTCGCAATTGGTTACAGTTGTAAAATTAGGCTTTAGTTCTTCCATTCTAACTACTTTATTAAATTCCAATCAATTTCACCTTTGCGATCAGCCTAAATAAGGCTGAATGGTAAAAATTCAAAGTTTTTCTTGATTTAACTTAATAGCCTTATAATACTAGTAATTTAGTAAAATTATTGCTAGTTAAAACAAGAATTACTAATAAGTTAATACCTACCAGATTACAATGATCAAATTTTATTTATTTTCATTTTCTCCAAGTTATTTTTTGTGCTTACTCTCTAAACAAGGTTTAGTATTCGTAACCAATAAACCAATACCTCCTGCGAAAAAAATCTGAAATAATGAATTTGTTTATTCCTCCAACAAAGCGAGTATCAATATCCTAATCACATTTAGATAAATCAGGCATGATTGTATCCTGAAGATTAGCACCTTTGAGGTTAGCACCTTGGAGTTTAGCACCCCTCAAATTCGCTCCTTGGAGATTAGCCTCAGCCAAGTTTGCTCCTGTGAGGTTAGTCCAAGTTAAGTTAGCACCACTCAAGTTAGCTTGACTAAGGTTAGCTCGGAATAAATATGCGCCACTAAGGTGAGCTTGGTGCAAATTAGCTTTGTAAAAGTCAGCTTGATAAAGGTAAGCTCCGTTTAATTGCACTTCGTACAAATTGGCTTCACTTAAGTCAGCATTAATTAAGTTGGCTTCAATCAAATTGGCAAAACCAAGGTTAGCCCTGATTAACTTCGCTGCACCTAAATCTGCATCTCTCAAGTTAGCGTCTCTCAAGTCAGTTCCAATCAGGTTAGCTTCAGCAATAATTGCACCTTGAAGATTGGCTGTACTTAAGTCAGCTCCAATGAGATTGGCGTAACTCAAATTTGCTTGGGTAAGTGTAGCACCACTCAAGTTAGCCACACTCAAGTTAGCCTCGCTCAAGTTAGCTTCTATCAGCTTGGCTTTGTGCAGGTTCGCGCCACTCAGGTCAGCATTACTAAGGTTGGCTCGCACGAGTAAAGCATAACTTAAATCGACTTTGTTTAAGTTGACTCCTTGGAGGTCTGCGCCTCTGAGATTTTCTCCTTTGAGGTTCGCGGTGCTAATATCTAGTTTCATTTGGGGATTTTGCTGTCTCCACTCTATCCATTGGACTGCACCTGCTTTGAGTAAAGCTAGATGCTCTCGATTTGCCATGTTTTCTCCTTTACTCGTTTCCCCCACCCTGGGGATTTATTCGACCAGCTACATTTTCAATGGCTGCTAATGCTCCAGCTGCACCTGCGAGAATGTCCTGCTCTGCTCCACCTAAGTAAAGCCGTCCAAAACTTCCCACAGCTTGGACTTCCAGGATATTAATTGCTGCTGCTTTCTCGGCTTCATTCGCAGCTAGTGCGGCGTAAGCAGCTGGCTGAACTTCTAATACATATAGTGTTTCTCCGGCTAGAATTAGCTGTCCTCTGCGTGTGCGGTTAATGAGTTGGGTTTGGTAAGCATCGATGTTACGGATAATCTGGTTAGAAACTACACGGGGTTTTAGTCCGTCTTCTTTTTCGACTCCTAGTGCTGCTAAAATCGCTTGACCAGCAGCCCGCGTTTCTCCTTGAGAGCTAGAATGAATTTCTAATAATCCGTATAGTCGTTCAACTATCTGCACTCCTGGGCGCACTGAGGCTGATTTGAGTGCTATATCTGTAATGCGATTAATTTCAATACCCGGAGAGATTTCAATCCACAGTGATGTATCTCCCGGTAATGGCAGGAAACCTTGGGATACTGTTCCCATATAGGCTGCGTGTTGAGGTTGCAGGTTGTCGAGAAATACAAAACTGCGTAATTCTATTCCCAAGGTTATGCTCTCCAGTCATGAGGATAAAAGTAGTCTATGGCCATGTGTGAGTGTAACCTTAAAACTACCATAAGGTTTGGTACTACTGTGTTATTACCCATGACTGTGGTCAAGTGTTTGAATTTCTGCTTGGAGATTGGAGCGAGCGGATTGTTCGGCAACCTCGAACATCAAGGGTGTATGATAGATCCGCTGCTGCTGCAAAAAATGCGCTAAAACTTGTCTACGACCTGTAATATATTCGCATTCTGACAACCATGCATATTCTTGGCGAATAGCATGGGCGTATTCTCTATACTCTTCTGGGTTAGTTGCCAAAATTGCTAAATCTGCATCGAGTAAGACTTGGCTATCATAGTCTTCTGTAGCAGCTTGATGATGTTTAGTGTTTAGAATAAGACGGGTAACATTAGTAATATCACTGTGAGGAACACCCAAAATATTCAACATATTAAAAGCATAGTCAGCGCTTCTTTCTTCGTTATCTTGAGCTTGAGAATTATATACTACATCATGAAACCACGCCGCTAGTTGCACAGTGGGGAGGTCTTGAGCGTAGGCTTGTAAAGTATCAATTGTGCTGAGGACGTGATCAATGTGTTTAAATGTGTGGTAGTGGCGATCGCTAGTAGAATAAGCTGCAACTAAATCAGTAAAGGCTTGCTCAGATGCTAATTGGTCAACTGCAAAGCTTTGGAGTGTCTGCTGCCAATGAAATAATCGCATTGCTACCTTGTCAATTGATCAAAGTTTGAGAGCTTTTTGGGTTAGGTTTGAGGTGATTTAAGAGTTGTTAGCAGTAGCAATGACCACGGCACTTTAATATCTGGTATCAGCCACGAGTATTTTCTCAGTGTGGGTAAGGCTGCTGGGATCAGAAATTTTATCGAACGTAGCGATGCCGGGACATTACCTTCTTGATCTACAATTCCATATTGTTGAGCTAGTTCGGCGACAATCTGCACTTTTCCGGTACGGCGCATGACATTTGCATCACCAGTCAGGGCTGCAATGACTCGCCCTGTTAACAAGGGAGTTTCCCAGTTATAGTGGTCGGCAATGACTGAGTTTTGTGGGTCAGTAATATTTTCTCCTGCCATGTCATCTGCTAAACGGGAAAATTGCTCAGTACCCACAATACCCGGCCAAATAGACACAGAAGCAACTTTATGAGGTTTGAGTTCTACAGATATATCAGCCGCTAATCGATCGCACGCGGCTTTACCCGCACCGTAGGCTGCACTGAAAATTTGGGACATCCCACCCCATGAAGAAATGGTACAAATTAATCCCTGTTGACGTTTGACCATCATTCTGGCGGCAAAAATACTAGCGACATAGTGGCTACGCAAACCGACGTTGTTCGTCGCATCCCAAAGACTGGTTTCACACTCCCAAAAAGACTTTCCTTGAGTATCTCTTAATGCCTGGACTCCTGAAAAGACATTGTTAACTAATAAATCGAGTTGTCCATTTTGCTCATCTTGGATGCGTTCAAACAGTAAACGCACTTGTTCATCGTCGCGGTGGTCTACTTGGACAGGAATACATATTCCACCGGCTTGTTCAACGGCTATTTGGGTATCGTGGAGATTACCTGAGATTTCACCACTGGCATCGGAGTTATCTAAGCTACGTCCGGTAATATACACAGTTGCACCTGCTTCACCCAGACCAATGGCTATTCCTTTACCAACACCCCGTGTAGCACCTGTGACTAATGTCACTTTTCCTTCAAGGCTTTTCATATATGATTTTATCCTCTACTTCATAAATAGCGATCGCTTCATCTTTACCTCTTAATTTCACGTATTGATCTACTAATCGCAGTGAAAATAATTCTGGCTGAGATAAACTGAAAATTACGGCATCAGTCACCAAAATTCTACAATCATGATATTTAGTTATATTCTCAACCCGTGAGGCGATATTCACCGAGTCACCGACGACTGTAGAATCAATCCGACAAGTAAATCCTACCGTACCCATGACCACTTCACCACGATGAATACCAATACCCACGGCAATTTTTGGTAATCCGTGGTGCGATCGCTCATGATTAAATTGATCCAGAGACTTTTGCATTAAAAGTGCGGCTTTGAGTGCGCCATCAGTAGCTTGATCATCAAACAGCGCCATGATAGCATCACCGATATATTTATCAATAAAGCCGCCTGATTCATCAATAGCCTTTCCCATACAAGCTAAATAGTCATTTAAAAATAAAAAAATTTCCATTGGTGTCATAGCTTCTGACATTGAAGTATAACTGCGAATATCACAGAATAAAATTGTCATTTTCCGCATCGCAGCCATACCGACTTCAATGTTTTCTATTCCTTGGGGAGAGATGACTGAAACAAATTTATTTGGGACAAATCTCTCAAATGATTCTAATGTCTTTTGTAATTTACTAAATGATATCTGCAAGGCGCGTGACATTTCATTTACCGAAATTGCTAATGCGCCAATTTCATCTCCACGACCATAAATATCAGCGCGATGTTGCAAATCTCCATTAGCAATTTTAGCAACGCTCATCTGTAAACGCCGCACTGGGTCACTCAATCGATGTGCTAAAATATAGGCACATACTAAACCAATGTTCAGTCCGATAAAACCTACCATTAAAGCTTTATTCACTGTATTTCTAACAGCAATATCTACCCTTTTTAAAGATATACCTATGCGTAAAGTTCCGAGCTTTTGCTGACTTAATCCCAAAATGTCAGAAGCCACTTCAATCACACGTTCACCACGTTTACCTCTCAGCTTTTCTCCAAAGTAAATATCTGTGAGCAGAAATGTTTCTGATACACGAACCTGAATATTAGAAGAATATATAGCTTGTTTAGTAATATTTAAAGGTACTATATCAGGAATATATTGACTAACAAATTCTGGAGGAGAACCAGCAACGATTTGATTATCAAGACGATTGTCTGAGACAAAAACATAAACGACATCTTGATTTTCTTGCATCAAAAGATGTAAATTGATGCGAATTTGACTCCAATTCTCTTCTGATAATTCGTTAGAGTATGTAGAACTTAAAACTCTAGCCGTAATTTTCGCATCATTTAACTTTTCTTGACGGTAGAGAGTGCTGTCACTTTTTGCCCAGACTGTAACTATAGCAGCAATCAAACCCAGAATCAGCAAAGTAGTTGAAGTCATGATCTGGGTGCGAATAGAACGAAAAGCTAATATTTTCATATTTGTGGAACTAACTCTTCTACAAAAGTCACCCATCGCTGATTCTTAGTTCTGCTGGGACAATTATCACCAAAAGCCAAAGTCACTGGACCCCCCATTTTCGCTGGAATCCGTTGTCTGTCCTCACCCCACCTAGTAACTAGGAGAATATCACATTTGAGTATATCCTCAGTGACTAATTCTATTGGTTCAGTATTTCTGCGGTAAACCAGAGGTTTACCACGCACGACAACAGAACTAATGGTATTTAAATTGACATCAGCTAAAGAGAGAACATCTCGCAGTCTCACACCCTGTAATTTAACTTGACCACTCGGCCACCACACCCGATAACCAACCTTTTGCGTCAGATTAACTTGGGGTAATTGATCTAAATCTGCTAAATTAAGTTCATTGTTGCCTATACTTATTTTGGCTGTTTCTGTTCCAAATATGACATGAGTTACATAAAATGCCCACATCCCTTCATCATACTTTTTTCTAATTTCTGGATGCTGGGTATAGGGAAAAATTAGATAAATCGGTCCACCTTGCTCACGGGGAATTGGTTGACCATCCTTGGCAACTGCTAAAATAATTGGGTACTTAAGTAAATCTTCGATTCTGACCGTCACCTGATAAGCGTCATAACAGACGAAAGTAATTTCCGTAATGTGATTTGGAATACCAAGGCTTTTGACGAGTGAATTTACTGAAATACCTGTGAATTTAAATATCTTTTGAGGATTGACAATGTTATTGCCATCAACAGTATTAATATTAACGGTAGCTAAATCCTGCAATTGTGACCAATTTAATGTTTCCGTTGTCCCTGTTGCTGTCTGACCTTGTATAACTAAATTCCATTCACGCACCTGGTTATTTTGAGCTTTTTCTGCCACCATTTCAGCATTGCGATCGCTCGCCTCTTTACGCCATACTTCCATTTGTGCATTTGTCGGTTGGTTTGTACAACCAGCCAAGTAAGCAATCACACTCACCAAAATTCCTAAAGGTAAGTTTTCCCCAAATCTAGATTTAACCACATTAAAAAATACTTCTTGGAGAGGTGTACAGATTGGTGTTTGCTACCTTACAGTCAGCATTGTAATACTGTTTTACACGGTATAAAAATTGTCTGGAAACAAAATTTATTATCCTGGGTTCCATAGAATGAAGAAGCAGGGGTGCAGGGGGCAGGGTGCAGGGGGGAAACTTCTGTTACCATTACCCAATCCCCAATTCCCAATCTCTTGTAGGGGCGAGTATGGCTACGCCACGCAAGCTATCATCGATATCATTCAAGGAAGAAGGCGGGCATCTTTGCCCTCCCCCACAATATTATTAAACCCGCCCGTAGCAACCATTACCCAATCTCTAAATAAGGAGTTACCAGTGGTATTACAAGTAAAAACCAGCACCTATGAAGCTAAAACTCAAGAAATTGCCAAACAGCTTCTCTCAGCTACCCAAGAAAATCGCTCGTTTTTAGGTTCCCTACGGGATCAAATGCGCTGGGATGATAAATTACTAGCTTGGGCAATGAGTAATCCTGGTTTACGGGTGCAACTATTTCGGTTTATCGACACATTACCCGCTTTACAAAATAAACCAGAAATTGCTGCACATTTACAAGAATATTTAGGAGAAGAATCTGTAGAGTTACCCTCAGCCTTAAAGGGGATGCTGAATTTTGCTAACCCTGATTCTATGCCGGGACAAGTGGCGGCGACTACTGTTTCTACAGCTGTGGAAACTTTGGCGCATAAATATATTTCTGGGGAAAACATTAAACAAGTCATTAAAACAGTTGAACGACTGCGTAAAGATAAAATGGCGTTCACCATTGATTTACTTGGTGAAGCGGTAATTACTGAAACTGAAGCCCAGTCTTATTTAGAACGCTATCTCGAATTGATGCAGCAATTGGTGGAAGCATCAAAGAATTGGGCAGTAATTCCGGCTATTGATCAAGCTGATGGGGAATCCATACCACAAGTTCAAGTTTCTGTCAAGTTAACAGCGTTTTATTCCCAATTTGACCCCTTAGATGCTCAGGGTAGTGAAGAGAGAGTGAGCGATCGCATTCGTATTTTATTACGTCGGGCGAAAGAATTAGGCGCATCTGTGCATTTTGACATGGAACAGTACGCCTACAAAGATTTAACTCTGAATATTCTGCAAAAGCTATTGTTAGAAGATGAGTTTCGACAACGTACAGATATTGGGGTGACAATCCAAGCATATCTGCGTGATAGTGAAGAGGATGCTAAAAAGCTGATTTCTTGGTTACAACAGCGCGGTTATCCTCTTACAGTTCGGTTAGTGAAAGGCGCATATTGGGATCAGGAAACGATTAAGGCTGAACAAAAGCACTGGAAACAGCCAGTTTATAACGATAAAGCGGCTACAGATGCCAACTTTGAAACTATTACTCAGTTGTTGTTAGAAAATCACCAATATGTGTATGCTGCTATTGGGAGTCATAATGTGCGATCGCAAGCTCGTGCAATTGCGATCGCCGAAAGTTTAAATGTCCCTCGTCGTCACTTTGAAATGCAAGTGTTGTATGGGATGGGGGATAAATTAGCTAAGGCTTTGGTGGATCAGGGTTATCGCGTGAGAGTTTACTGTCCTTACGGTGAGTTGTTACCGGGGATGGCTTATTTAATTCGGCGGTTGTTGGAAAATACGGCTAATAGTTCGTTTTTACGGCAAAATCTAGAAAATAGACCGATTGAGGAATTACTCGCGCCACCAATTCCAGCCTCCCCCTCGCTTGCGGGGGGAAATGAGGGGGGGTTCCTCGGTGCGGCGGATACAGATTATGCAGAAGAGGAAGCAACAATGAAGTCTGCTGAAGCTTTTGAATTGGTTCGTCAACAATTGGGTAGGACTTATTTACCTTTGGTGAATGGGGAGTATGTGAATACTTCGGAGTTTGTTGATTCGCTGAATCCTTCTAATTTTAGTGAGGTGGTGGGTCAGGTTGGTTTAATGAGTGTGGCACAGGCGGAAGAGGCGATGCAGGCTGCTAAGGCGGCTTTTCCTGCTTGGAAGAAAACTCCTGTGCAGCAAAGGGCTGGAGTTCTCAGGAAGGCGGCTGATTTGATGGAGTCACGCCGGGCTGAACTTGCGGCTTGGATTGTTTTGGAGGTGGGGAAACCTGTTAAGGAAGCAGATGGGGAGGTTTCTGAGGCGATAGATTTTTGTCGCTACTATGCTGATGAGATGGAACGTCTGGATGCAGGTGTAAACTATGACGTAGCTGGGGAAACGAATCGTTATATTTACCAGGCTAGGGGAATTGTTGTGGTGATTTCTCCCTGGAATTTCCCGTTAGCGATCGCCTGTGGAATGACTGTGGCTGCTTTGGTTGCCGGGAATTGTACTTTGCTCAAACCTGCGGAAACTTCCTCGGTAATTACTGCGAAACTCACGGAAATTTTAGTAGAGGCTGGTATACCTAAAGGTGTATTTCAATACGTCCCCGGCAAGGGTTCCGAAGTTGGTGCTTACTTGGTAAATCATGCTGATACTCACATCATTGCTTTTACTGGTTCTCAGGAAGTGGGTTGTCGCATTTATGCAGAAGCCGCAACGCTGAAACCTGGACAAAAGCACATGAAGCGGGTAATTGCCGAAATGGGCGGAAAGAATGCAATTATCGTTGATGAAAGTGCCGATTTAGACCAAGCTGTGGTCGGAGTAGTACAGTCAGCCTTTGGTTACAGTGGGCAAAAGTGTTCTGCCTGTTCGCGGGTAATTGTCCTGTCACCGGTATATGATGCTTTTGTGCGGCGGTTAGTAGAGGCGACGAAATCTTTAAATATTGGTGAAGCTGAGTTACCCAGTACCCAAGTTGGCCCAGTCATTGATGCTAAGGCACGCGATCGCATCCTGGAGTATATTCAGAAGGGTAAAACAGAAGCACAAGTAGCACTGGAATTAACAGCACCTGCACAAGGATATTATATTGGTCCTGTGATTTTTAGTGAAGTGCCAGCTGATGCGACTATTGCCCAGCAAGAAATATTTGGTCCAGTATTAGCTGTAACGAGAGTGAAGAATTTTGCTGAAGCTTTAGCAGTGGCTAATGGGACTAATTATGCTTTAACTGGGGGGCTTTATTCTAGAACGCCTTCCCACATTCAGCAAGCACAGACGGATTTTGAAGTCGGGAATGTGTATATTAACCGCAATATTACAGGTGCGATTGTAGCTAGGCAACCTTTTGGTGGTTACAAACTTTCTGGTGTGGGTTCTAAGGCTGGAGGCCCTGATTATCTTCTGCAATTCTTAGAACCCCGCACGGTTACGGAAAATATTCAACGCCAGGGTTTTGCACCCATTGAAGGCGCGGAGTAAAGATAATTCTTTTTTTTAACGAACCGCCAAGTACGCCAAGTACGCCAAGGGAAGAAAGAAAAGGAAGAGAAATGCTGAATTATACTCGCAAAAACTCTCTAAAACCCTCTTTCCTTTGTGTCCTTCTCCCAAAGGGAGACGCTAGCGCGAATGTGTCCTTTGCGGTTCGTTCTTTATTTTTCAATAAGTTGGGCGTATACTAAACTAAGTATTAAAAAATATATGACGTTGTTACACAAAATAACTAGTAAATTTGCACGTAATAACACTCAAAACATCTCAGGAATAGACCCATCATTAATTAGCCAAACACCGATAGTGCAGAAACCACCAACAACACCAAAAACGCTGGCTGAATTAGAACAGGAGATACTAAAATCAATGCAAGTTCCCAGTCAATCCGTTGTACAAAAACATGGCAAAACCAACAAAGGTATAGGTAGTAAGCTAGGTACTAAGCTGATTTGGATAGCAATACTTTTGGGAATTCCCGCAGGTGTGCTTTGGGTGGTAAATCTGCCTTACCCGATAATTCGCCGTCCTATGATGCAAAATGCGTCTTTTTTATTGCTCCCCAGTTACATCAGCATAGAACAAAACTATCGGCAGGCATTGGCATCAATGGAGCAAGCTGAACAACTGATTGAAAAACCTACTAGTACAGCTGATTTGGCGTTGGGTGAACAGCAACTACAACAAACAAAAATATATTTAAATAACTTACCAGTTGGATTAATTAATGATAGAAGGGAATACCCATATGGGTGGTATGACTGGCGGTTTAGTGTTTATGGTCTGAATGCAGCCCGTCGTCAAGTAGGACAGCTAGAAGCTAAGGTTTTTCAGGAAAAAAATGCTCAAACCCTGCTCACTGAGCATAGTCAGGCATTCCAGAATGCCAAACAGCAGTATCAACAAGCGACAACAGTAGCTGATAAAAAGTCAGCGATCGCAGCTTGGCGTTCAGCACTGGATAATCTAGAAGAGATTCCCGGCCAAACCCTAGCCGGAAAAACCGCTCAAAGTCAACTAGATGTTTACAAGCGTGATTTTCAGGAAGTTGTGGGATTAGCCGCAGGAAATGAACGCGTTAGTACTTTAATTACCGCAGCGCAGCAATTTTCTTGGCAAGCTGCAAAAGCTGCTCAAAATCCACCGCACACAGTCACTGAATGGCAACAAATAGAAAATTTATGGTCACAAGCCATAAATCGGATAAAACTGATTTCTTCGGAAGATGTGGTAGGTTATGCGGAAGCACAAAAGTTATTAGCAATTTATGAGACTAACTTAGGTCAGATAAAAGTCAGACGACAAGCTGAAGCAGATTCTGTACAGGCTTTAGCAGTGGCACAACGACAAATAGAAAGCTTATTAGCTTCAATTCCCACTGACCCCCAAAATTTGCAGCGCAATCGTGTAATTAGTCAATTACACAGCATTATTAACCAATTAGAAAAAGTGCAAGCAGGTACAACTGTTTATTTAAAAGCTCAAGAGTTATTGCTATCGGCAAATAATAAATTAAAGCAACTCCAGTGAGAATTACAGCAGGTTGCAGGTAGATGAGATACAAAAAGCAATAGTGAAACTCTTGTGGATGAGGGCAAAGATGCCCGCCCTTGTGGACTTCATCAAAATGAACTGTGCTGTATATAACTAATTTGATTACTTTACCAATACTAGGCAATAACAACTAATTACGTAATGTCTAAATACCTAGTAAATGCTAGGTCTTTTTATTGGGCTTAAAAACTTTTACAATTACTAGTGTTTAGCTATTCTTCAGCCAACCAACGTACATAAGGACGGGAGCCGCCTATTCCCTGATATGTGATTGTAGTACTCACCGTTGCTTGTTCCAAATCTAAACGAAAATAAACTTTTCCATTTTGAAATCGAAAATTATATACACGAGGTGCTTCTGACTTAGCATTAGCAACACAGGAAGTATAGGAATTACGTAGCTCTGCCTCATACTCCAAAAATTTCTTACCTGATGCTATTAATTTAGCATTACGAATGTCAGCAACAGCAGTATGTTCCGCGCCACCTTCAATAGGAAGCATGAAAGTCCAAATACCAATGCTTTCAGGGCATATCCCAGCTTGACGTTTGACATTAAGTATCATATTTGGTTTAGATGATATTAAACCGTTAGTAGTTCCTACTACTTTAGTATCTTTAGTACAAGCAGCTAATATCCCTAAACTGACGACTGGAATAACTAGGGATAAGGTCAACAGTTTTAGATTCTTGGAAGACATTCTTCTAGTTACGTTGATAAATAATAAGCATCATCTTACTTTTAAGCAAGTATTTTTAATGACTTATTACATAGTTAAAAAGTTGCGTTTATTATTATCATGAGATTTAAAAATTTACATAATTGACTCCCAAACAGTGAAAAATACCGACAATGCCAGTGTGGAGTCGAAAGGTTTTTGTTTCTACAAAGCTACCAACGGCATTAAAAGGCATCTGGCTATGGGTTCTATACAGCAGTTCCCGGTATTATAAGGTACAGATATTAATGATAAAACTCTTGTGGTGCGGGCATCTTGCCCGCTATGTGTACCTCATAGCAGAAGGAAGTGCTGTATAGCCTTTCCTAGTGGTGTACCTCACTAAGGTCGGAATCGCCATATAGCAACCTCTTAAAACTTCAAACCCCAAGCTGCAAAAGCTAAAGTCCCCCAACCAATGAGAAAAGCTACACCACCTAAAGGGGTAATTGCACCCAAGTATTTCAAACCGGTTAGACTCAGGGCGTACAAGCTACCTGAGAAAATCGCAATACCAATGATGAATAACCACCCAGTAGCTATTAACATTGGTTGAGGCGATGTTGTGCGACTAATTAATAAAGCTACTAACAAAAGTGCCAAAGCGTGGTACATTTGGTAACGTGCGCCAGTATCGAAGATTTCTAGCGATCGCTCACTAATCTTTTCTTTCAACGCATGGGCAGCGAAAGCACCTGCGCCTACAGATAAACCGCCTAAAACGGCAGCTATGCTGATAAATATTTGTGCCATTCCTAATTAGAATTTCTTCTAGATGTCAAAATGATATGATACGCCCCCTTTTTCGCTCACCTGAAAATCAGCATTGAATTCTTTAGCTTTCATATCTAAATACTCTTGTGCGTCTGCGGCTGGTAGTTGACAATTCACCGCCAAGCCTAAAACAGTGACGCGCCCGTTATTTTCTTGTAGCATTTGATAAAAATTCGATTGTAGGCGATCGCTTAGTTGTTGCTGAAGTGCTTTTTTCTCATTCTTGCTTTGACGATACAACCCTAAGCTCATCCAACCGCCTAACATCATTGTCGGTATACCAAAGATTATCCCATTTCTCGCCGTATTATCAAGTAAATAAACCACGGGTTCATTGATAAATTCCTCGGCTACAGCCTCATGGTATCCTGTGGAAATGGGCTTGAGTATAGATTTTTTCTCAGTTGTCGCTGAAACTGATAGTGTCAAAAACATGAATCCCAGCGTTAATAGCCAACCCGCAGCCAATTTTTCAGCAGTCTTCATAATTTCACATCAGATTTTAAACTTTGCTTGCGATTCTAACCTGACTTCTCAAAAGCTTCCATTAAAAACAGGTGAATCTGGAGAATTCAAATATGGAACAAGTAAGTTATATCACCTTGATCAGTGGGTTCAAAAGAGGCGTTGAATTCTTGGGATTTCTCATTCAGATATTCTTTGGCTTGTTTTCCAGGTAGCTTTGCCTCCATTGCCATCTGTAAAACAGTGATTTTACCATGATTGGCTTGAATGATTTGATAAAAAATCGTATCCAGGCGATCGCTTAACTCTTTTTGATTTCTGCGGCGCAAACCCCAAAACATATATCCTCCGCCTGCTGTTAAAGGTACGCCTAAAACTATTCCCCCCAACAGCGTATCCTGTGCTTCTTGTGTTTCTTCTGGAATGTTGTTTTCGTCGTTTAAATCCGATAACGCGCTGACACTAACCATCAAAAATAAAACTCCGAAAGAAAGCATCAACCCAGCACAGACTTTTTTAATGATTTTCATAATTGCGACAGAGGATATTTAGGTATCTTGCCGCAATTTTAACCTTATTTACGTATAGCTTCCAGTAAACGTGAGTAATAAAAACGAGTCTTAGTCATCGCTTGGCGTTGTACCGCAAAGCCATTACTTTCCAGGATTTTCACCACATCAGCCTCACGGTGGAGATAGGCGCGAGTTGCTTTACTTGGCCCAGGAAAGAAACTGCCAATTTTCTTCAGTATAGTCAAAGCGCAGTTTTTGGGCGCAAAACTCATAATTACCCTTGATTCTGCCAAAGAACAAAGGTGAGAAACCATCTCATCCGCTTTTTCTTGAGGATAATGAATCAAAACATCTAAGCAAATAACCGTATGGTAGCTACCACTCAAGGATTCTAAATCCTGGACAGCGAAAGTGGTATTCTCCGAATTTGCCAACGTTGCTAAAGCTCTATCCTTAGCTTCTGTAACCATTTTCTCAGAAATATCACTAGCATAGATTTTAGCACCATCTGCCGCCAAGGGGATGCTCAGACTACCCACACCACAACCCGCATCACAGATTGATAATTCGGGTAAATTACCATCATCCTTCAACCAGCCAATAACTGTATCTACGGTTTGCTGGTGTCCATTGCGGATATCTAACTGGACTTTATTGACTTCACCATCGCCGTAAATTCGCCGCCACCGGTCAAAACCTGTGGAATTAAAATACTCGCGAACAATCGTTTTATCGTCGGCTACGTTCATAAACTTAAATTTTTAACTGTTCCCAATGCTTAAAATTATCATTAATAGCAACCGTCAAGAATACTCTGACATATTTTTTTTAAGAATTTTTTCTCTCACTTAGGGCATACTAAATAATTATATAGGACTCCTATTTGATTTGTAAAAAAACTCAGTACAACTCAAAAAGGCTTTTTCCCACTCCCCACTCCCCACTCCCTACCTACGCAAGTAAGTTCAAAACTAAAAGTGGATTACTATAGATAATACATTAATTTATTTATTTCCTTATTTAGCTTTACTCATTACCAATGACATCAAACTTACTTGACAGTCCCATTATTCAGTTTACAATTCTTCTGACAGTAATTTTCACTGTCCCGCCTATATTTGAGCGACTGCGAATACCTGGATTAGTTGGTTTGCTGGTAGCAGGTGTAGTGCTAGGGCAAAATGGGTTAAAGCTTTTAGACACCAACTCTGAAACAGTGAAACTGCTTTCAGATATCGGCAAAGTTTATTTAATGTTTGTTGCCGGATTGGAAATTGATTTAGGACAGTTTCGCAAAACGAAAAATCGCTCAATCGTCTTTGGAATTCTCACATTTTTAGTGCCATTAATTGCTGGTATAGCTGTGGGGCGATTGTTCAATTTTGGCTGGAATGCTTCGGTTCTGATTGGTTCTTTACTAGCCTCCCATACTCTGTTGGCCTATCCCATCGTCAGTCGTTTGGGAGTTGTGATGAATGAAGCCGTGACAGTTACAGTCGGGGCCACAATTTTTACTGACACAGCTGCTTTGTTAGTCCTAGCAATTTGTGTAGGAATTCATGGGGGAGAATTCACAATCCTGAGTTTAGTAACTTTATTAGGTGGATTAACAATTTACTCTCTCATTGTGTTATTTGGCTTTGATTGGGTAGGTAAAGAATTTTTTCGCCGTTCAGGAGATGAACAAAGTAATCAATTCTTATTCATTCTACTAGCTTTATTTTTGGCATCTGTGGGAGCGCAGATAGTTGGAGTTGAAAAAATTGTTGGGGCATTTTTAGCCGGTTTAGCAGTCAATGATGTTGTGGGACGCAGCCCAGTTAAAGAAAAAATTGAATTTATCGGCAGCGTCTTATTTATCCCTTGTTTCTTTGTCGATATGGGATTGTTAATTAATATCCCGGCATTTATCAAAACCCTCAGTTCAGTTTGGCTGACAGTAGTAATTGTCGTAGCTTTGATTTCTAGCAAATTTATAGCGGCATTATTAGCAAAGTTAATTTACCGCTACAACAATGCACAAATGGTGACAATGTGGTCGTTATCACTGCCACAGGTAGCAGCGACATTAGCAGCAGCCTTGGTTGCCTATCAAACATTAAATCCTGCTGGTGAAAGGCTCATTAGTGAAGGTGTCTTAAATAGTGTGATTGTCCTCATGCTAGTTACTTCCATTATGGGGCCATTAATCACAGCCAGATTTGCCGCGTTATTACAAATGCCCCAGACAGATTTTGAAACAGAAAGTCTCTCAACTTGGTGGGAAAGTCATGAAGGACAGCCGCTAGAAGAAACTCAGAATATATTCACTGTTTTAGTCCCAATATATAACTCTAAAACACAGCGTTATTTGATTGAAATGGCAGCCTTAATAGCTCAACATGAATCTGGGCGAATTTTGCCATTAGCTGTTACTAAAGCTCATGTTCACATGGATGATCCACAATTAGGAATATCACTAGAACAAAGTCAGCAAAGATTAAAATTAGCTAAAGAAATCAGTCAAGAATTTGATGTGAAAGTGTTAACTTCAATTCGCATTGATGATGATATAGCTTTGGCAATTAGCCGCACCAGTCGTGAACAAAATGCGAGTTTAGTCGTAATGGGTTGGTCTCGAACCACAGGTTTACGCGCCCGCTTATTTGGTAATGTCATCGATAGCGTTTTCTGGTCTTCTCACTGTCCGGTTGCAGTCACACGCCTGGTAAGTAGTCCCAAGACAATTGCCCGAATTATTGTGCCAATTGGAGATTTAAGACCTCAAACCATCAGCGCTTGGCGGTTTGCAGAAATGTTGGCTGATGTGAATAAGGCAGAGGTTGTACTATTACACGTTTCTAATAGCAAAACTCCTTCTAATTTAGTAGAAGAATTTACAACTCAATTGTCTGATATTGTTGCTAAAAGTCAGTTACAGGTAAATACAAATATCCAAATTATTATCGATGATGATGTTGCTAAAGCCATAGTTCGGGAAGCTCAATCCTTTGATTTAGCTGTGTTACGTTCTGTCCGTTATCGTACCACAGGTGGGTTAGCTGTCAGCCAAGTGACAACTCAGGTGATTGAAGAGTTAACAGGTTCTATTGTGTTATTAGGAGAGGCACATCTTTAGATGTTGAAAAACTTTTAATTTTTAATCGGATCATTTGGTGGTGGATGTCTTCCAATTGCTCGATCAGCAGCACGAATATTCATTATCCTGGCACGGTTGAATGCTAATGCTGCTACTGTGGCACGTCCTGTTGGTGTCAAGCCAATTACTGAGAGTGTATCTGTTGACCAAATAAAGTGTTCTTGCCAATTATCAGTGCGAGGATTAAATAAAGGCACTTCCGATAATGTTTGGGCATCAAATGCTTTCACCTTATCAGATTTTTGGCGATTGCAATGAAAACACGCTAAAGCTAAATTATTAATTGAGTTCGCACCATGTTTAGAAATAGGAATTACATGGTCTACAGTGAAGGAGACATACTGCCATTGTTCCGAAGCATGACAATATTCGCACAAAAAATTAGCTCGTTGTTTGACTTGATATTGAGTAGCTTCACTAATGAAACGATTGGCAGACAAATTAATAATTACCTATAATGAGCTTGGGTTTTGAGTTAGGGACGTATTTCTAATAATTCGATTTACCAAACTCAGATAATCATCTAATTCTTCATATTCATCTAATTCTGTTTCTTCTTCCGTAGTCAGGGTAAACTCTTTTTGTTTCATTAATAATGCTTCAATTCGTCCCTGAACTAAGCTAGAAGCCAGAAATATCGGCACACCTTCTACAAAATCGATGCGGACAGCACCATCTAAGGGCAAACTTTTAGGTAAGTACGAAAATTTCAGAGGTAAATTAGTTGTCATTGCATTTATGCCCAACAATTCAGGTAAATAATCTTTGCCAAGTTAATTGTTTTGTACTTTCATTCTTCTGCCAGCGTAACAAATTGGCAACTGGACTAGAAATAATGCCGGGTAAATTCATCGCTTGTCTCGGTGCATTTGTAGCCAAGGCGATCGCACTTTCTAGATCACACACTCCCCAGTTTACCAAGTTTTGCACTCCCAGCAATAAGGGTAAAGTCGTCCCTGATAAAGTCCCATCGGCTAATCTGGCTGTACCGTTTTTCACTTCAATCTGCCGACTGTCCCAAGGATACACGCCATCGGGTAGCCCCAGAGGTGCGAGGGCATCACTCACCAAAAATAGCCCTTGTGCTTCATTGCTGGCGCGGAGGAGAATTTGCAGCATAGTTGGTGTAACGTGTTCACCGTCGGCAATAAAACCACACATAACATCAGGATGGATAATTGCTGCACCTAATAGTCCCGGTTCGCGATGATGTAATGGCGGCATGGCGTTGAAAGCATGGGTTACCATTGTTGCCCCCTGTTTAAAAGCAGCTTGTGCTTGGGCTGCTGTTCCCTGGGAATGCCCTAAACTCACAATTATCCCCAAAGAACGCAAATATGGGATTACTTCCCCAGTGGTGTCTAATTCTGGCGCTAAGGTGATCACTTTCACAACATGGGCATAATTTCCCAAAACTCTTTTTACCTGATCAATTGTCAGAGGTAATAAATACTCGTCTGGGTGTGCGCCCCGCTTTTGGTAGTTTAAAAATGGCCCTTCTAGATGTACCCCCAAAATCTTTGCACCTACTTTTTGCGTGGGGAGAATATCAGCAATTATGGCGATCGCGCGCTGTATATTTTCTATTGAAGTTGTGACTAAGGTTGGTAAAAATCCATCTACCCCTACATCCCAGAGAAATTGGGATATTTTAGGCATAATCTCCGCATTTTCAGGATTTAAATCGGGAAATGCCAACCCTAACGCCCCATTAATCTGTAAATCAACACCGCCCAAAGAAATCCGATCACCGCCAACATCTAGTGAGGACTCACAGCCTGTAACTACCGGACTCATGGGCGAGATTTGCTCAATTATCCCCTGATGGTTAACTGAGATTCTTTGTAAATCTTGATAACCAGTGACTCGCGCATTGATAATGTCTATGGGGTTTTGTGTTGCTTTGGTGATCATAAAAGTTAGCCAAAATCCAAAATCTAAAATCCAAAATCCAAAATTAATATGGCTCCTTTAATCGGTATTATCATGGGCAGCGATTCAGACTTGCCCACCATGAAAGATGCGATCGCAATTTGTGAAGAATTTGGCGTTGAGGTTGAAGTAGCAATTGTTTCTGCCCATCGGACTCCAGAACACATGGTGCAGTATGCCCAACAAGCCCATGAAAGAGGGCTGAAGGTAATTATTGCCGGGGCGGGCGGCGCAGCCCATCTTCCCGGAATGGTAGCAGCTTTAACCCCACTGCCTGTAATTGGCGTACCTGTAGCCACACGCAACTTACAAGGAGTTGATTCTTTATATTCCATTGTACAGATGCCTGGCGGTATCCCAGTCGCAACAGTGGCAATAGGTAACGCGAAGAATGCTGGGCTGTTGGCGGTGCAAATTCTCGCTACCCAGCAACCAAAATTACTGGAAAAAGTCCAACAATACCGCCAAAGTCTCTCTGAATCGGTAATGGCAAAGCAAGCCAAACTAGAACAACTGGGCTATGAGCAATATTTGCAACAAGAATTGTTGTAGCATCACAGAAATAGCTATTTGTTGATTTTTAAGGCTTCTCCTAGCAGCAAGTCAACAGAGAAAAGTGACTTGATAGTAACAATTTATTCATTTTTGTTAGCCAAAATTAATAATTTTCGGGAATTTTGGCTTTTGAAGTCAGAGAATGCTGACAATGTAAAGGATACAGCTTCTGGCATCAAATACTTACAGGCTATGATCACAGTCAAAAAAAATAAAAAAGTATCTGGGAATACAGAATTTTAGTGAAAGTAAATAGAGAATCAGTCAACTTTATGGGTGACTTTACCAAGGGTTGCCAGATAAATCACTGTGATCATGCCAGGTTTTGGACACTCTAAACAATTAAAATTCAGTAACATTTGCTACTAATTAATGTAGTATTCACGCAAAAAATCACAATTTTGGGGATTTTTCTTCACCAAGCATGACTATTTCTAGATGCAAAATTTCCGTAAAAGTGAAGGAGGCTTGACTGTTTCAGAAACTAGATCATATTTTCTTCATAAAATCATCAAAATATATTTACAAATGTACCCATAGTTTCCTAAACTCCTATTTGGCTTATGTAAATTTTATGCTTTGTCAGCTAGTGGTCTGGATGACTATCAAAAAGCACCAGTTTTAACTTCGGGCGTTAGTTTTTTGGCTGAATTTGTGTTGTTAAGTTCAAGGTTGGAGGCTGTAATTTAAAATCATGTACAAACAAAAGTCGAAAAGAAAAAATCGGCAACCTTTTGCGAAAAAATCCCCTACAAATACACAACTTAATGCAAACTTTCAGAAATTTAAGCTAGCAATTAAGAAACTCTCTCCTAGCTGGCAAGCCTGCTTACCTTTAGCTTGTTTAATAGTTTTGGGCTGGGGTTATGTCGCAGTTGCCCAAACACCAGATGCCGGGCCAACAACAGCAGAACTAAAAGTGGCGCTGGATACTCTTTGGGTAGCGATCGCGGCTTTTTTAGTATTCTTTATGAATGCTGGTTTTGGGATGTTAGAAACTGGCTTCTGTCGGCAGAAAAACGCTGTCAACGTTCTCTCAAAAAACTTAATTGTTTTTGCTCTAGCTAGTATTGCCTTTTGGGCAATTGGCTTTGGGATTATGTTTGGCAATGGCAATGACTTCTTCGGAATGTCTGGCTTTTTCCTTTCAGGAGGAGGAGATAACAGTCCTGTAACAGGCGATGCTTATCAAGGTGTCTTCAGTTCTCTGAGTTGGGCGGGTGTGCCGTTAGCCGCCAAGTTTTTATTTCAATTGGCATTTGCCGGAACTGCGGCCACAATTGTTTCTGGTGCGGTTGCCGAACGGATTAAATTTGTTGACTTCTTAATCTTCAGCCTCCTACTTGTCGGTATTGCCTATCCAGTCACCGGACATTGGATTTGGGGTGGTGGTTGGTTAAGTCAGTTTGGATTCTGGGATTTTGCTGGTTCTACCGTCGTTCACTCAGTTGGTGGTTGGGCTGCTTTAATGGGAGCCGCATTTCTGGGGCCACGCCTCGGTAAATATCAAGATCAGCAAGTTGTGGCTATACCTGGTCACAATATGAGTATTGCTACCTTGGGCTGTTTAATTCTTTGGTTGGGCTGGTTTGGTTTTAACCCCGGTTCCACAATGGCTGCTGATGCCAATGCGATCGCTCATATAGCTCTCACCACTAACATGGCTGCTGCGGCGGGTGCAGTTGGCGCTACAGGTACAGCTTGGATTTACTTAGGTAAGCCAGACTTATCAATGATTATCAATGGCGTTTTGGCTGGCTTGGTAGCCATTACAGCTTCTTGTGCTTACGTGAGTATTCCGGCTTCTTTAATCATTGGTTTCATTGGCGGAGTCCTAGTAGTGTTCTCCGTGACCCTCTTTGATAAAATCCGCATTGATGACCCAGTAGGAGCCACCTCAGTTCACTTAATTTGCGGTATCTGGGGAACTCTAGCCGTTGGACTCTGGTCTGTCGGACCTGGTGTTTATTCCTGGTATGGTGAAGGTGCAGGCCCCATTGCGGGTTTATTTGCTGGTGGTGGCTTGGGACAGTTATTCATTCAACTCGTTGGAGTTCTGTGTGTTGGTGGGATGACCGTTGTTCTCAGCAGCATCTTCTGGCTATTCCTCAAGGCTGCTTTCGGTGGTATCCGAGTATCTCGTGAAGAGGAATTAGAAGGTTTGGATATCAGCGAACACGGTATGGAAGCATATCACGGATTTCTCACAGAAACTAACCCTGGAGGATTCCCCGAAGGATATGGTTCCAGCGGCATATCACAAGACAAATTTTAAATCTTTTTGATTGCTGATCAATACCCGCCCACGAGACCTTTGAGATTGGTTCCGTGGCGGGTTTTTTAATTTTAAGTTTTATAATCGCATTCAGTCTGCCTCGCTAATTTGTCAGCATAGTGTGACATATTGGCGCTGGGGATTGAGAACCTAAGTCAAGTTATTGGTATATTTTGCTATTCGTGTCCACTTCTGCAAAAACTTTTCCGATCTGGGGATTTTTCTTGCTGGTAACCAACAGCATACTAATGTTGGCGGTGATCTTGCTCATTTGGCAACAGCAGCGATTGAAGACTGTTTTTGGCAATCCACTCTCCCCGGATCAAATTCGTCAAACCCAAGCTGTTACAACAGATTTAGGAACTCGTCATCAACTCAGTTATCAACAGTGGGTAGATATTCTCAAGCAAGAAGCCAAAGTCGCGTCTGATCAACCTCCTCAGCGTTTAAGCATCCTCACAGGAGATTCTCTGACTCTGTGGTTTCCCCCTGAGTTGTTACCCGAAGATAGAAACTGGCTTAATCAGGCAATTTCGGGCGAATCCAGCGACGGTCTTTTAAAAAGATTAGAGTTATTTGACAGTACCCAGCCAGAGGTAATTTTTGTGATGATTGGCATTAATGACCTCATCCGGGGGGTCAGCAATCAAGTGATTTTAAATAATCAGCGACGAATTATCACTTACCTCCGGAAGACACATCCCCAAGCGCAAATTGTTGTCCAGTCGATTTTGCCTCATGGGAATGAAGCAGCAACTTGGGAGGGAAAAGAGAAACTACGGAACATTCCCAACAGTCGGATTCGCCAATTAAATCAACAACTACAAAACACAGCTACCAAACTCGGTGTTAAATATCTGGACTTGTATCCTTTATTTACCAACCAGCAGGGGAATCTCCGCAGTGAATTTACTACTGATGGTTTACATTTGAGTCCCACAGGTTATGTAGTTTGGCGGACTGCGTTACAAATGTATAGCAATATGGAAGTAGAGAGTAGGAAGTAGGAAAAATATATCGCTTAATTTCTCGATATTTTTCCATTCCCGATAAAATCGCCTCCTAGCACGAGAAAATAAGAAATAGTAATTTAAATTGCCAGAACAATGGATACAAAAGCTTTTAAACGTACATTGCAACATTCAGAAAATTACAATCGTCAGGGATTTGGTCACAAAGCAGAAGTCACTACCCAGTTGCAATCTGAGTATCAAAGTAGCTTGATTCAAGAAATCCGCGATCGCAATTACATATTGGAACGAGATGATGTCACCATCAGACTAGCCCAAGCCTTTGGTTTTTGCTGGGGTGTAGAACGCGCTGTCGCAATGGCTTATGAAACCCGTCAGCATTTCCCTACAGAACGCATCTGGATTACTAACGAGATTATTCACAATCCCTCTGTGAATAACCGGATGCTAGAAATGAACATCGGATTTATCCCTCTACAAGCAGGGAAAAAGGATTTTTCCGTGGTAGAAACTGGTGATGTGGTCATCCTACCCGCATTTGGAGCCAGCGTTCAAGAAATGCAAATTCTCCATGATCAAGGTTGCAAAATTGTGGATACCACTTGTCCTTGGGTATCTAAAGTTTGGAATACCGTGGAAAAGCACAAAAAAATTGCTTACACTTCCATTATTCACGGTAAATATAAGCACGAAGAAACAGTTGCGACTAGTTCCTTTGCAGGCAAATATCTGATTGTGCTGAATTTACAAGAAGCCCAATATGTTGCAGACTATATTCTTCATGGTGGCGATGGCTCTGCCCGCCGTAGGCATCGCGCCGAATTTTTGCAAAAATTTGCCAAAGCTTGTTCGGCAGGATTTGACCCTGATCAGGACTTACAACGAGTTGGGATTGCTAACCAAACTACCATGCTCAAAGATGAAACAGAGCAAATGGGCAAGTTGTTTGAGCGGACAATGATGCAGAAGTATGGAACTATGGAGTTAAATCAGCATTTCCAAAGCTTTAATACCATCTGTGATGCTACTCAAGAACGGCAAGATGCCATGTTGGAATTAGTACAACATAATTTAGACTTCATGCTAGTAATTGGGGGATTTAATTCCTCAAATACGGCTCAATTACAACAAATTGCGGCGGACAGAAAAATTCCTTCCTATCACATTGATTGTGTGGAACGGATTAAATCAGCAAATGCCATTGAACATCGCCAATTAAATGGTGAATTAGCGATCGCTCACAACTGGCTACCCAATGGCAAAATTGTTGTGGGAGTGACTTCAGGTGCTTCTACCCCAGATAAAGTAGTCGAAGATATCATGGAAAAGATTTTCGCATTAAAAGCATTAGTCCCAGCACTTTAACTCTTGAATTTGTGTTATCTGTGCCTCTGTGGTGAAACAAATTACCATTAAAATACAAAGGTACAAGGAGAATTCTCAAGGCAGGATTCTCTTTTTTGTGATCTTAATTTACAAATAAATTTTAAGAATTTGCTTTAATATTTGCACTTGCTAATCTCACAGTTTCATCAATTCTTTTTTGTCGAGTTTCAATTTTTTTTGCATTAAAAATCCACTCTAATATCCCACGTTTTGAAGAACGGGAAAACTTTTGCCAATATTCAAATGCTACTTTATTTTGGTCAAATGCTTTCTGTAGATCATCAGGAATAGTGAGATTTTCTACTTCATCTAGTGCATCCCAATTGCCATTTTGTTTAGCAATGTTGATCATTTCTAGTCCAGATGAAGTCATTAAATTTTCACTAATGAGCGTTGCAACTTTTATTTTGTTTACTCTACTCCAATTACTTTTGGGATTCCGTTTAGAGAAGAATTGATAATAACTATCTTGATCTCGTTTGTTTGCTTTACTATCTATCCAACCAAAACATAATGCTTCATCCACTGCTTCAGGATAATAAACGCTCGGCACTTTACTTGTTGTTTTGTAAATAATTAGCCAAACAGATTTTTCTGATTGATGATTTTCCTCTAACCATTTACGCCATTCGTTTCTTGTCTGAGCATAAAAAGTTTTGATCCCGTTTTTGAGTTCGTTTACCACATTGAATGTTTTCCATCTATGAAAATTTTTTCTGTGTTAATGTTTTTAACTAAAAAAAATGTCTTCCCCACACCCCATCTACAACTTAGGTAAAATTTCCGGTAACAAATCACCAGGAACCTGAGATAAAGCCAAATTTTGGCCTTGTATCCCCAATTCACTGTGGAAAGCCCGAATCGTTTTCACTACATAAATAAAGGTTGTTTGATAAGCTTCTGATTGTTGGTTGAATCCATTTAAGGCTTGCAAATGATGATGTAATGCCGCTTGTAAGTGTTGCGAACTGGCAGCTTTGTCACCATGAAAAGAATTATCTGTGACTAACTGATAATGAGCTAATCCCAAATTATTGTGAGCTGCATACAAATCAAAACTTAAAGGTGTACCGCTCAGAGAGTTAGCCAAGGCAATAGCTTCATCATAAGCGTCGATAGACAATTGTAATAATTTTTGTCGTAACTCTTTAGTGGTTTGAGATAAGTTTGCTAAATGCCAGTAGGCAGTACCGAGATTATTTTGTGTCGCCGCGCAGGCGCTGGGAACATGAGCCGGAGTGCGATATTTTAAAGCTTCGCGGTAAACATCAATGGCTAGTTGCAGATTTTTGGCTGGTTCTTCGTCGTATTGTGCCAGATTCCAGTAGGCAGTGCCGATATTATTTTGAATCATCCCATACTTCAACGGTTCCTGTTCGGGGCTGTAGTGAGCCAGGGCTTGACTGTATGAGGCGATCGCTTTTTGCAAATGCACTACTGGTTGATTGTACTGCCCTAAATGCCAGTAAGCAGTGCCTAAATTATTTTGGCAGGCAGCATACTTTAACGGTTCCATGTCGGCTGTACGATAGCGTAGGGCTTCACTGTAAGCTAATACTGCTTGTTGCCAATTGTCCGATGGATTAGCAAAACGAGCTAAATCACCATAAGCAGTACCGAGATTATTTTGGACTCGTGCATAAGTTTCTGACTGTGTTTGGGGAGATATCAGGTTTAAAGCCAAATGATAAAATTCAATTCCCTGTTCTATATAAGCTTTCCCTTCCCCTGAGTTATGGGGGGCGCGGTACAGCATCCAATAAAGTGTCCCCAAGTCATTTAAAATATCTGGTAGTTGCGGTGATGTTTCATCGTAGGCGATCGCTTCCTGATAGGCGAGAATTGCCACCATCAAATTTTCCAGAGTTGATTTACCCTGTTCAATGCGGAGGCGATATAAGTTTCCTAAGTGATGATACGCTGTCGCCAATACCTCTCCAGAGGCTTTTCGTGAGTGTAATTCTTCAATCTCTAAGAGAATTTGCTGTGGTTGTTGGTTATCCTCTCCATCTCCAGCAGTCGTATTGATCATTGGGATGATTAGCTCAGTTAACTCCTTGCTAATATGAGATAACGACAATTGGGATAGGCTATTACCTTGACTGGATATAGCAGTGGATTTCTGTTGCTGCGTTGCAGCCTTCAATAATTCCGAAGTTAAAGGCCAAGCTTCTTGTTCTTTACCTGGATGATTCGTTGCTGATTCCACGGGAAAGTCAAAGTCATCTCCAAATTTTAAGCCGTTGGCAGACGTGGCTTTGAGTTCTGCTTCAATGACTGATTCATCAAGAACAGATTGCTCAATATCTTCTAAATCCAAATTTCTCGAACTGGAAGAACCTTGATTTTGTGTCGTTGGTGTCGGTTCCCCCGCAAACACAAACACACCAGTACGCCAACGCCAAAACTGTGGTGCTGACTGCTGAATGGCAGACAACCAAGGACGTGATACCCACAACAGCACGCTGGATTCTAGAAACCGACTGGACTCTGGATGCGAAAAATTTTCATCACTTAAGCGGAGATAGTGTAAAAATAAACGCTGTATCGCTACTGGTTGTTTGGTTAACTGCTCCGCACCGACAATCTGAAATATCGGTATGGGTAGGCTTCTCCCAGACGTGTCTTTTGATGCACCAATAATTGGTGGGGGATAATTAGCCAGCCATTGATTTATATGCTCTATGGGATTGGGATCACTTAAATTCAACCTTAAGGTGACTAATCGCGGATAAGCTGGAGTGCTAGTTTCATGACCATCGACAGGTTTATATAGCACTTGCCCCACTGGGTAAGCTAAAGTAGAGTGCAAACGAGCAGCTACTTGATTTCGCAAGTGTAAATTATCACTGACAGCAAAAAAAACTTGTCTTCTTAAACCAAGACTGAGGGCAAGTTTTAGACGATGATATACTTGTCGATTCCAAGCAAAATTATTGGGGTGTGTAGTATCATTCACGCTCATGGCGGCTAAGAAGCCAAAACATGGTACATATAATAAATTTCACAGGATACATGACAGCAGACAGACCAAAATTAAATTATGACTGTTGATCTGCTCAGGATGCATCAAGTTTTTCAGATTCGGAAAAATAAAAAGTATTGATTTATACTTAAATTTCCTATATGATTCTAACAAAAAAATAAAAAACAAGGCTCCTGCTAATCTAGAAACCTTGAACACAAAGATTTACAATTTATAAAAAAATTTGATTCTCAACCGACATGAGAAACAGAGAAGGCAACAACAATTAACCCAGTCACCAAAAGTGCGCCAGCGAGTCCTAAGAAAATATAGGTACGCTTTTGGTCGTTTGTCGGAGGTTCTGCTTGGTAAACCTTGGGTTCACGGGCAAAATTGTTCACAAGACCGCCTTCTTCTTTTGTATAGGGCATGAATTAATTCCTGATTATCTTCTTTTATTCGTTTTATGTTACATAAACGCTATATTCTGCTTTCATACTTAGAGACAAATCTTTACGTTGGGGAGTAGAAATTTTAGATTTTAGATTTTAGCTTGCAATCCAAAATCCAAAATCCAAAATCCAAAATTGATTGCCCGATTAGCTAATTATTAATTGTTCCAGTCAGGGGTGAACTGGCACTAGCGTAGGTTTTCAGGGGCATTCTGCCAGCCAGGTAAGCGAGACGACCGGCTACGGCTGCTAAATTCATGGCTTGGGCCATGACTGGGGGGTTTTGGGAAAGGGCGATCGCACTATTAATTAATAAGGCATCTGCACCTAATTCCATCGCCTGGGCAGCTTCTGATGGTGAACCAATTCCGGCATCTACCACAACTGGGATACTGGCATTTTCAATGATAATTTGAATATTGGCAGTTGTTTTCAGCCCTTGTCCCGAACCAATGGGCGACGCTAAGGGCATGACTGTAGCACAGCCCACATCTTCTAGGCGCTTGGCTAACATCGGGTCGGCATTGATATAGGGTAGGACAGCAAAACCTTCTTTGACTAGCTGTTCGGCGGCTTGCAGCGTACCAATAGGATCGGGAAGTAAATATTTCGGATCAGGTATGACTTCTAATTTCACAAAATTGTTATCTTCCTGTCCCAATAGTTTCGCCATTTCTCGCCCCAAACGAGCCACGCGAATCGCCTCTTCTGCGGTTTCACAGCCGGCTGTATTGGGCAACATCCAGATTTTTGTCCAATCCAAGGCTTCAGCTAAACCTTCATGTCCTGCGGCTTTAGTTTGTACCCGTCTGACTGCGACAGTGACAATTTGGCAACCACTAGCAACAATACTTTGCTGCATTTCTTTAATACTGCGATATTTGCCCGTTCCGGTCATTAAACGGGATTGAAAAGTTTTACCCGCAATCACCAATGGTGAATCTATAGAAACGGGATTGATTGCGTCTGCAATGGCGAGATTTCCCTGAGAGAAGTTGGCAGAGTGGGTGAGCATAGAAGTTGAGGTAGATGGCTGGGTATGGAAGCGCGAATAGTGGAAATTAGACAACATGGGATCAGATTTTTGTTCCCAGATCAAATCGGCAATTAATGCGGCGGTGATCGGCGCAAGTAATATGCCATTGCGATAATGACCTGTAGCCAAAGTTAAATTTTCACAGTGGCTAGTGCCTAAAATCGGTAACTCATCGGGTGTGGCTGGGCGAAATCCCCACCAGAATTCTTGAATGGGATAATCCTGTAATTGGGGATATAGGCGAATGGCTTGTTGGAGTAAAGTTTGAATACCTGCGGGCGTGTTGCGGGGTGTAAAGCCGACATCTTCGCTTGTAGCCCCAATAATGATAGAACGGTTTCGCCTGGGTACGATGTAAATATGATCTCCGAATAAAACTCGTGTCAGGGGCAATTCTGGGATAAATTCTGGGACTTGCACCCTCAGCATCTGTCCTTTGCGAGGACGTACAGGTAATGGTAATAATTCAGACGACCATGCACCTGTGGCTAAAACATAATGTGCCGCCCGAATGATTCCTGTGTTGGTTTGTACGCCAACGATTTTTCCCTGTTGCTGTAAAAATGCTTCTACTTTTACCTGGTCTTGGAACTGCACACCAAGAGACTCAGCAGCTGTCCACAGGACATTGGCTAAGGCACGATTATCAACTTGTGCGTCTTCAGGATACCACCAGCCACCAACGACTTCAGAGCCTAATCCTGGCTGATATTGATGAATTGCTGCTTGATTTAGCCAGTCCGGAGAGTGGGCAGTGGGGGCAGATTCTCCTTTCTCCTCTTGTCGTTGATAAACTGGTGCTAATATTCCACAAGGCCAGTAACCAGTATTTAAACCAGTCAAATCTTCGAGTTTGTGCGTCCAGTCTGGATATAAGGCACGCGATCGCCTACACAAAGAACCCATTACTTGATTGGGGATATTTTCCGCATCTGGTGCTAACATCCCGGCGGCGGCGTGGGTAGAAGCAGCCTGAAAATTACGGCAAAGCACGGTGACCGTAGCCCCGCGCAATTTCAATTCAACGGCGATCGCCAAGCCAATCACACCGCCACCAATAATTAAAACGTCACTAGTCATTAGTCATTAGTCATTGATCATTAGCTATTTACCATTAGTACATAACTAACAACTCATAACTCGTCACTAATGACTATCCAGCTTTACCACAAAGCCCGAATTGGTGATCTACCCTGATTTGTTGTACTGCTTGATGACGTGTCTGACTCCAAGTCTGTACTTGTGCTACCTGATGTAGACCCAGGGGTTGAGTCAGAGTCATTATTCTGAGCCACGCTGCTTCTGTTGTCAGGAGAAGAAAAACTATCCTGGGCAACGCGACCTCTATTTTCAGAGGCTGTATCGTTACTTGTACTCCTGCTACCAGAGGAGCTATTAACCTTAATATTAGCTGGGAGGACTTTGGATGTTCTGCCATCAGGAGCATCATTACTAGCACTTTCTTGTCCACCCATCGGAAAGTTGATCCCTAGCAATGTACCCATTAAAATTGCCAAGCCTCCGGCCATGAGAATTAGTGGAGTCCATCTACCCATCTTAATATTTTCTCCTTTTTTAACCTAACCTTCTGGTGTCCATAGGATTTGAGAACTTTGTCCCCAAAATCCCGCGAATTTTGTGATTTTTACATCCCCCAGTACCTCAGTTTGACAAGCTAAACGCAGTTCTGTTGTAGGAGAATGGGGAGGAAGCGAACGTCTAGCTCGATCTCGCCAATTTGCGGCAGACACCTCACCTTCTACCTTGACTGCACAGGTTCCACAACTGCCAATTCCTCGACAGTTGATTAATTTAGCACCGCCATTGTAGAGGTCAATACCATTGTGCTGCAAAATTTCCCGTAAATTAGCTCCGCGATCGCATTCAATTGTCTTACCTTGAGCTAGTACCTTGGGCATAGTTTAATTACCAAACTAGCTTTTTGTTGTATATTGGCACATCGCCTTACTTGTTGTCTCGCAAGTCTCAGTTTTATGACCATACACCCCTCACCTCAACTTTGGCTTTATGACACCACACTACGGGATGGCACTCAGCGCGAAGGGTTATCAGTTTCTATAGAAGATAAGTTACGTATTGCCCGCAGACTCGACCAACTGGGAGTTCCCTTCATTGAAGGTGGTTGGCCTGGTGCCAATCCCAAGGATGTTCAGTTCTTCTGGCAACTGCAAGAATATCCGCTCAAACAAGCAGAAATAGTCGCTTTTTGTTCCACACGCCGCCCTCACACCACTGCGGAAACTGAGCCAATGCTGCAAGCGATTCTGACTGCGGGGACTCGTTGGGTGACAGTTTTTGGCAAATCTTGGGATTTACACGTTACAGCCGGACTCAAGACGACTTTAGCAGAAAATCTGGCCATGATTCGCGATACGATCGAGTATCTTTGTTCTCAAGGGCGACGGGTGATTTATGATGCTGAACACTGGTTTGATGGTTACAAGCACAATCGAGATTATGCTTTACAGACATTAGAAGTGGCGATCGCATCTGGTGCAGAATGGCTAGTCCTCTGTGATACAAATGGTGGTACTTTACCCCACGAAGTCAGTCAAATCGTCTCCTCAGTCATTGATCATGTCTCATTAGTCAATAGTCAGCAACCAATCCCCCAAATTGGTATTCACACTCATAATGATTCAGAAACAGCAGTAGCCAATGCCCTAGCAGCCGTGATGGCAGGGGCAAAAATGGTACAAGGTACAATTAATGGCTACGGTGAACGGTGTGGGAATGCTAACCTTTGTTCATTAATCCCCAATCTACAACTGAAGCTTGGTTATAGCTGTATTGCAGAACACCAGCTAAATCAACTTACAGAAGTTAGTCGCTTCGTCAGTGAAGTGGTAAACCTCTCCCCCGACGAACACGCGCCCTTTGTGGGACGTTCAGCTTTTGCACATAAAGGTGGTATCCATGTTTCAGCAGTAGAACGAAATCCCCTCACTTACGAACACATTCAACCAGAACAAGTCGGTAACCTTCGCCGCATCGTCATTTCCGAACAATCTGGACTGAGTAATGTTTTAGCCAAAGCCCGGACTTTTGGTATTGAACTAGACAAAGACAAACCAGCCGCCCGACAAATTCTGCAACGTCTCAAAGAATTAGAAAGTGAAGGATATCAATTTGAAGCCGCAGAGGCGAGTTTTGCACTGTTGATGTACGAAGCTTTGGGTGGTCGTCAGCAGTTCTTTGAAGTCAAAGGTTTCCAAGTACATTGTGATTTAGTGGAAGGTAAAGAAACTAACAATGCCCTCGCCACGGTAAAAATCGGGGTGAATGGCAAAAATATTCTGGAAGCAGCCGAAGGAAATGGACCCGTTGCCGCTTTAGATGCCGCCTTACGCAAAGCTTTGGTCAACTTTTATCCCCAAATTGCCACCTTTGAGTTGACCGATTACAAAGTGCGGATTCTCAACGGACATACAGGGACAGCAGCAAAAACTCGTGTATTAGTAGAATCAGGTACTGGTTCTCAACGCTGGACGACTGTAGGAGTTTCCTCCAACATTTTGGCAGCTTCCTATCAAGCTGTGGTAGAGGGCTTGGAATATGGTTTGTTGTTACATTCGCAGCAGGGAGAAGAGGCAGGGGAGCAGGGAGCAGGGAGCAGGGGGGGAGAAGAGGCAGGGGAGCAGGGAGCAGGGAGCAGGGGGGAGAAGACGGTAACTTCCTAATGACCAATGACCAATGACTATCAAGAAAACTGTTCCCAGGATTGGGTAACTAATTGACTCAGCCAACGCCGTTGTTGCTGATTGAGCATGGGGTCATCAGCTAGTAGTTGCGCGGTTAATTCCTCTAAGGATTGTCCCTGAGACCGCACAAGTTTGATGACTCCGGCGATGGCTGAGGCGACTAATTCTTCGTCAACCGGCTGTTGTCGCAGAGCAAAAATTTCCTGGGGACTGTCTGGGATGGGATAATTCATGGAGTAGGCTTAATAAAATACAAAATGAACAATAAACTTTGACAAACTATTAAAAATTCTTTACTCAATCTTTATTGATCCAATAGGGCGGAGTCTAGCTTAGTTTCTGCCTTTATAAAATCTGTCTGAGTGAATAGATTGATCGGAGATGTCAGCAAAAAATCATGAAAGAAATACTTTATTTAGAAGTTCCCACACCAGAAATTGCCATTGTACTTAATTGGCTGCAAGTTGAATTTGACGCAGGAACCGGGGAAAAGTTACTCACCCCAGATGGCTTTCGCCTGACAATACCAACAAAAACTACAAAGGCTGAGGCGACGATTACCGAAAATTTACCGAAGGAACTTTCTGTATTCGTCTGGTCTGTGCAGCGAAGTACTTATCTAAAAGTGTTTCGTTGGGCAGATCAGCCTGTTTCACAAGAAGCACAAATCCTGCAACGTCTGAGTCAGGAAATCAGAAAGCAATTTCCCCATAAATACCCGGAACCTCCCGTCATTGATTCCCAAAAATCGATTTTTGACGAACTAGCACCGTATTACCCCCTGACTGTTAAATATTTTCAGCAAATGCCCAATGGGGAATATGACCTGAATCGTGCTTACTGGTGGGAGCAAAGATGGCGCGAAGGAGTACGGAATCCTCGACAGCCCCGTCAAGTAATTTTTTCGCCCAGCAAAGGATTTGGGGAAGGTGAGGAAGAAGGTAATATTCCATCCTCCTCATCTCCTATCTATGACCTGATCTACATCGGCGGCGCTTTAGGGGTAATTCATGCCGCTGTCATGGCTAGATTGGGATATAAAGTGCTGCTAGTGGAACGTTTGCCCTTTGGACGGATGAATCGAGAATGGAATATTTCTCGTGATGAACTTCAAAGCTTAATTAACCTGGGTTTGTTCACAGATGCTGAGTTAGAAACTCTGATTGTTCGGGAATACAAAGACGGATTCAATAAATTTTTTGATGGCAACAATCCGGTCAAATTGCGATCGCCTATTCTACATACACCCACGGTCTTAAATATCGCCTTGGACTCGGAAAAATGTCTGCGAATGTGCGGGCAAAAACTCCGAGATGCTGGCGGTGACATCTGGGATGAAACAGAGTTTATCCGTGCCGATATTGACGAATCACAAGTGGCGATTACAGTCAAGCATTTACCTAGTAAAAATCAGCAGCGCGTCACTGGGCGACTATTAATTGATGCTATGGGAACAGCTTCCCCTGTGGCTTGGCAATTAAATGGTGGTCGTGCTTTTGATAGTGTATGCCCAACGGTGGGAGCTGTGATTGAGGGGGGATTTGAGCCAGGGGTTTGGGATTCCCAGTATGGAGATGTGCTGTACAGTCACGGAGATATTTCCAGGGGAAGGCAGTTGATTTGGGAATTATTTCCCGGATTTGGTGAAGAACTGACAGTTTATTTGTTTCATTACCACGAAGTCAATGCCTCAAATCCTGGTTCTTTGCTGGAAATGTATGAGGACTTTTTCGCTATTTTGCCAGAGTATCGGCGCTGTGATCTAGATAAACTGGTGTGGAAAAAGCCGACATTTGGCTATATACCAGGACATTTTAGTGTCGGAAGTAGCGATCGCACCATTGCCTTTGATCGATTGATTGCCATTGGTGATGCTGCATCCCTCCAGTCTCCCCTGGTGTTCACGGGTTTTGGTTCCCTGATTCGCAACTTAGACCGTTTAACCACACTTTTAGATACAGCCCTGAAGCATGACTTGCTGAGTTTCCGCCATTTAAATAGAATTCGCGCCTACCAAAGCAACGTTTCTGTAACGTGGCTATTTTCTAAAGGAATGATGGTTCCCACTGGGAAATTTTTACCACCCCAACGGATTAACTCCATGCTGAATACCTTCTTTGGGTTGTTAGCAGATGAACCACCAGAGGTAGCAGATAATTTCATCAAAGACAGGTGTGATTGGTTAACTTTTAACCGCCTCGCACTAAAAGCAGCTCGCAAAAATCCTGCCCTGCTGTTATGGATTTGGCAACTGGCTGGATTCAGGGATTTAGTCCGGTGGCTGGGGAATTATTTGAATTTTGGTCTTCATTCCTTCGTCAGTGCTTTACTGAGTGGATGGTTCCCGCCCTTGTTGGTGCGGAGTCAATCTTGGCTAGAACCCCGCTATCCGGCTTTGTGGTTGCGGCTGTTGGTGATTAAATACGCGATCGCTGCTGGTAAAGTACGATCTGATAAAAGCCCTCCAGGCATCCCAGAAACAGCGCTGGCGCGATCGCCAAATCATTCTGCACAAGTCAATCCAGAAGCGAAAATCCTGAATTAGTTGCGGGATTTCCCCAAAATTGTCGGGTGGGTTAGCGACTGCTTAACCCACCATTACTGAGGATGATCATATTGATTATTTATGCGGAAATTCGGTAGTTCTACAGATGACAAAGACTTGCGCCCTTTAGGTGGACGTTGGGGATAAACCACCGGTGAGGGCGATTGAGTATCGTTGGCGTAGTCCCCAGGATCATTTGCCGTCAAATCAGCCTGATGCAATTGTGACTTTTCTGACCAATAATTTTCCAATGCTTCCATAGATGAGCTATCAACAGTCGTCTCGCTCAAAGCCAAAGTAGACGCATCTGGTGAATCATTTACAGATGAAGGTGGGGAATCTTCCTCTCCAACCAGGATTTGAAATTCCGCTTCTGGTAAAGATTCTGATTGCTGATCCTGTGCCAAAGTTGTACCCCAAGTTTCCCCGACAGGTGCTGGAGTTTGATTGTTGTCTACATGAATTTCCGCCGGGGGTGGCGATGTAGATGCCGGATCATTAGTAAAAAACATTTGGATCAGACTATCCAATTGATCATCTAGCTTTGATGACCCCAAAGATGAAATAGTTTCTGATGTCGTGGGAGCATCGTCTATTTCTGACACTGCTTGTGGTGCGGGTGTTTCTGAGTGAACTGCCAATTTCTCAGGGGATGATGACATCGGCTCAGAATGATCACTGCTGCATGGGGGCGATGTTAAAGATTGATTCCAAGGAGAATCCAATTGATCGCCATTGGATTCTGATTCTGACCAAGGTCTAATGGGCTGGACATTAGGAAACAAAGACCGAGCCTTTCGGGAAAATCTGGTTTGGTGGCTGGCTGTATCCTCTGAAGAATCATTTTGTCCGGGTGTCTCTAGACATTTTTCCAGAGCTGCTTTGAATTGTAGAGTCTGGCGTTGTTGTCGCATGAGCCGACTACGTAGCTCTCGACAAGTATTTTCTGATTGCGATGCCTGGTGAGACTGTTCGTTATAGTTAGTTTGTAGGAGCGCACATTCTCGCTCTAACTTAGCCAGGCGCTGTTGGCTAATTTGTAGTTGTGCTTTATAAGTTTCAATAAGGCTTTCTTGGCGTTGAACAGTTTGTACAGATGTTTCTAACTCTTGGAATAGAGATTGAATCTGTTCTTGGGCTGCGGCCAGTTCTTTAGTTTGTTGGTTAAGCATGGACTCGGCGACACTAGAACGCCTTTTCTGCCACTGCAAAGCCTTTTCTGATTCAGCTAAGTCATCTTTGAGATGCTCCACCTCCTCATACAACTGATTGTTTGCCGCACGCAATTCTTCATTTAATGCTAGTAACTTTTTAAATTCAAGATCAATAAGTATTTGTTGTTCGCTATTCGGCTCCACAACCCAGTCTGACTGAGTTTTATCCTGCTGGGAATCAGGAGTTTGTCTCTCTGGCTGGGCTTCAGCCGCAGGTTGGAGGAGCGGCAATTGTGTATTTACCATGTTGTCAGGAGGCACAATTGAGTAAAATGGACAGCTTGGCGGCTCAGATTGTAGCGAATTATCAGAATTTAGGGATTTCATCTTTTTTCTGCGAGATACCCCGACTTGCTTGACTACGGAACACTGCCGCAAACGCTGGAGTCGGGGAGGGATAGCAGGTCAAACTTAATGAATTGATGCCATTAAATTTGACAATTTCCGAGTTGATAGCACTTGACCCACTCACTTAACAAATGTCCAGTATTGCTGATCAATTACGTCAGATCAGGGTTTACTGTAGAAGCTAAGTTAGACTGTTCGCAACTTTGAGTGATTAGTCATGAGTCAATGCTCACATTTTTGTCTTGATATCTGATGCCGTTATAACATTAAGAGCTTATCTGCCGTCAACCTTCGGAATCAAGGCGGATTATCGTGCAAATACTACCAATATACAGGGTTTCTTACAGATGCAGAGACAGGGTATTAACCTGCTTGACTTTTATTAACATTTATGATGGCGATATCTAATTGCTCACGGCAACCAACGAGGATGAAATCCCACTAAAGGTAGTTTTTCTGGTCTGATTGTAGTGTTGGCAGCATCATCAATGGGTAACAAAGGCATTAACCACAGGCTACTAGTAGCGATCGCCTCTCCATCTTCGGTCTTGAGGACGTTGGCAGATAAGGATACGGGATCTAGTTGTGGCATCACTTGATCAAAGAGCAAGCCCAAACCATCCGGTGCTAAACTCATTTGCACATTCCTCTGTTCAATTGGTAGTAATAACAGTGGTTTTTGTTCTCCCGTTTTCAGGTCAATTGCCACTAAATAAGGCTGTTCTACATATTCTTCATCAGATATCAGCTGTGTCAGCAAACAGTAGAGGGTAGGTGAAGCGGGATCAAATTGGCAGTTGAGAATAGAGCCTGTGGTTTTTAACAGGGGTTTCTGAATCCCTTGGTTGGTGACCAAAAACAAATCTCTGGTGTAATCAGTATTAAATTTTACCATTGCTGCTTGAGAACCGTCTTTGGAGAAAGACTGCACTAAGCCAAATTGGGGGAGAAAATCCAGAGGTTTGCTGGCATCAGTTTGTAGTGGTAGAATCGCCGCTCCTTGACCTTGGGCAACTGCTACGGCTTTACTATCGGGAGTGATCATAAAATCTCCCCCTGGTTGGCTTTCTAGGCGCTGGGGGGTGGGTCTTTCTCTGGTATTGCTCGTGGTGGGCATAAACCATAACCCAAAATCGCTAGGGTTCTTTCTGTTTCCTCGCTGCACAACAATTGTTTTACCATCAGGCGATAAGTCAAACTTCAAGTTTTGATATTGCTGATTATCTAAAACCAAGTCAACTCTACCTGCTGGTTCTGCTGGGGTTTCCGGTTGTGTGGAAATGCCTGTGGTGACAGTGTATAGCTGCGCGGAGAGTAGGTCTTGATTGTTGGAAGTGCGAGCCGAAAATAAAATCTTTGCCCCATCGGGAAATGGCTTAAAGTCCATGACAACCAGGTCTTTGGGGGTAATTATATTTTTTGTCTCTTTGGTTAAATTGTAGAGAACTAACTGCCCTTGATTTTCTGGATCGGCTCCTATGTACATAATCACGCGATCGCGGGAGCTAAAATTACCGACAAAGGGCTGGAGGACTCGATTTTTCCCTTTTTTTTCCGCAAACCGATCTTTTGCGTCTTGCAACCGCACTTCATAATTTGTCCCATAGGGGGCTGGTGTCAGCAGTGTATAAACCATCCGCCGCCCTGCCCAACTGATTTTACCTGCTAGAGGTGGCTCGATGCTCAAGTTTTTCTCTACACTTTTGATGTCCATTGGGCGACTAAAGTTGAGCGTAAAGGAAATATCGTCTGCGCCAATTTGTTGATTTTCCCAGGTAAATTCCCGGACACGAGCTGCCACCACATCACCTTGAAATATCATAAATCCAATCAGCAGAGTCAGTAGCAGCATCAGTGCGATCGCCACGCGATCTAGTGGTTGGATCAATGTCTTGGATGTAGCCATTTTTCAGTTATCAGTGATGAGTTTTCAGTTGTCAGTTATTAATTACTAATAACTATAAGGATTACGGGGTTGGGGAATTTCTTTGATCGCAGTAGCCGCAATGGTCAGATTGCGTTTACCTGCTAAAGTTTCTGTGATCATTTTTCCTTCTACTTCCAGCCAAGTGTCGGGAGGATAGCGTTTTTGATTTTCTGGGAGTTTGACTGGCAATCCTACAGGATAAGCATCTGCTGCACAACAAGTCAGCACAAATCGCGCCAGAAAAACATAATCTTCTCCAATATCTGGTGGATGAATCACAAATCCTTGAACTTTGGCATCTTGACCTGTATATGAGTCTGGTTCTGGGTAGACGTTAAGAGTGCGCGCCCAATCCACAAGTGAGCGCTCCTCTGGGCGAGTCGAAGGACGAAAGGATTGGGGTTGAGCGCGTCCGGTGGATAATAAATCAGTCACACCCAGCTGCATAGCAGTATCACTCGCAAAAACGCGGGGTGTAATCATTAAACCCAAAATCGCCACAAATAATAACAAGGCGCTACCCCAGCCAGGGGGAAATAAATTCATATGCTGAAGGTTAGATGTATCAACCCGGCGACGACGTAGCCGCCAAATTTCGCGCATCTTCAACACACCAATGATCACAAAGGCAATACCACATCCAATCACCAATCCAAAGAAATTGGGATGAATCAACAAATATAATTTGCCTGATACCCAGTATTGCAACATCAGAATGCCCCAACTTGTCACTGCTAAGGCATCAATCCAGGGGAATAAGATATTTTGCCGGGGAATTGTAGTTTTTCTAGCCATTGGTAAAAATAAATTAGTCAGTAGTAAATGCCGAAGAATAAATCATTTACTGACAACTTAATAAAGCACAAACTTTAAAGCACATACAAGTTTATGAATAGGGAGAACAAAAAGGTCAACTGTGCGGCCAAAGCAAATAAATAAAATATAGTCTTGGCATTAAAGACGGTTAACATCAATCCAATACTTTTGATGTCAACCATTGGGCCAAATACTAAAAATGCTAACAGGGAACCACTACTAAAAGCCGAGGCAAATGACAGGGCAAAGAATGAATCCACCGTGGAACAGACTGATACAACTACGGCTAAGATCAGCATGACGACTATTGAAGTAATGTGTCCCGCACCCAAACTGAGGATTAATTCACGGGGAGCAAATACTTGCACAGAAGCTGCGATCGCACTACCTAAAATCATTACGCCGCCCAACTCTCGCAATTCCTGGATGACATTATCCAAAACCAGGCGTAGTTTATCCGCAACAGATTTACTAGGGCTGGCAGCTGGGGTCGCCGCCTGTAATAAATTAGGATCTAAGCGCTGAGTTAGTCCCGGTTTTCCTCCTAAAATATAAGTCCCGGATTTCAATACACTCGGTACTGTTGCTTTTGCTGCGTCACCTCGACCACGGCGTTTAGTTTCTGGCTGGGCTGGTGGGTTGAATTTGAGATAACGGGCGATCGCAGGTTGGACTAGAGGCGTTACATCTTTCTGAAAACTGAAAACAATGCCAATAATTACGGCAATTAACAGCGAAAATACCACTCGTAAAACTACTATTTCTGGCTGGTCTCGAAAGGCTAGCCAAGTTGCCCAAATGACAATGGGGTTAATCGTTGGTGCTGCGAGCAAAAAACCAATCGCCACGGGTGTGGGTACTCCCTGCATTAGCAATCGCCTTGCTACCGGGACATTACCGCACTCACACACCGGAAACATAAAGCCGATTAGACTACCTGCTAAAGCACCCAATACCGGATTTTTGGGCATTCTGGTGACTAATTGGCGCTCATCGATAAAAATCAGCAGCACACTGGAGAATAAAACCCCAAATAGCAAAAACGGCATCGCCTCGACTAGCAAACTCAGAAATATAGTGAAACCATTGTTCAGTTGATTCATGGGTATGGCAGTCAAAAGCGGTTTAATGTTTTTAGGTTATGCCTAGCCATTCTATCGGAATGGGGATCAAAAGTATCTATGGGTAACTCACGCTTATTTAAACAGGATATTAGTCTTTTCTTTCTAGTTACGCTTAAGCGATAATCGCCGCGGGCCAGTTCTGCATCGCTATGTTTAATTATGTGCATTTACCTAAGCTGACTGATTGTCAGATTGTCCCATGAGGGAAATGGTTCCGGGTTTGGGGCAATAAGCCTCTAGCTGCATGATGTTTGCTCACTTGATGTTTATACTTACTGTAAACTAGTGAGTCAGGATGTAATCTTCCCCTAAATTTCATAAAGTGTTCATAGTGTTTAAACATTCCGCGATAGGGCTAGGGCTGACTTGTCAGTTCACTGATGATTGCTAAATTCTGTAATTTTGGCAAACTCTGCTACGATTCATCCCATGTCATGAATGATGACGCTGTTTCTTTTGTCCGCTATCTCCCAATTGAGCCGAGACGAGCAAGGAATAAAATATTAGCTTATTACAAACCCAGTGTCACAAGAATTTAATCACCTCATCTCGCCGCCAGTGTTCTCTTGTGGTAGCGATCGCGATCTGTGTTTAGACTCAGTAATCCAAGAACTGCCAATATACAACTTTCAGGTAGAAATTAGTTGTAGTGCGGCTGAAGTTGCTGATTATTTGGAAAAATATCCACTGCTACCCGGAGCAATCTTACTAGAACAGGGACAATTCATGGGGATGATTTCACGGCGACGACTGCTGGAATTTCTGATTCGCCCTCATGGACAAGAGTTATTTACCCAAGCAACATTGGGTGTCCTTTACAGTTATGCACGTACAGCGATTGTGCTGCTAGCGGGGACAACACCGATTTTAACAGCGATACAACATACTCTCAGGCGATCGCCTGAACTTTTAGCAGAACCAATCGTCATCGAAACAGCAGATCATACCTACCACTTATTAGATATACATGACTTAAACATCGCTGCTTGGCAAATTCAGGGAATCAAAACTCAGATGCGCTATGAACGTAGCCAAGCCCAAATGATTCAAAATGACAAAATGGCACGTCTAGGGCGCTTGGTAGATGGAGTAGCACACGAAATTCTCGATCCAGTTAGTTTTATCTGGGGTAATTTAACTTACATTTCTAAATACACTCAAGATTTGCTCAAACTCATCGCTGAATATGATCAAGAATCACCTCAAATTTCTGCCCAAATTAACCATCTTAAAGAAGAAATAGAATTTGAATTTTTAGAAGAAGATTTATCAAAAGTTGTAAAGAGTATTCGCACAGGATCAGAAAGGTTAAAAAAACTGGTCACCGGCTTACAAAATTTTTGTTATATCGATGAAATTCATCCCAAACCAGCAGACTTACACGCCTGTATAGATAGTATTGTCCTACTGATTCAGAGTCGATTAAAAGGAGAATTTGAAATAATTAAAAATTACGGTCAATTGCCACCAATTTACTGTTTTATGGGGCAGTTAAATCAAGTTTTAATGAATATTTTAACCCTAGCTGTAGATGGTTTACTTAATGAATCAATGCGGCAAAAGTTGCGTCAAGAATATACAAACACTCCTACCAACCCACGAATTGAAATTACGACACAAGTCATTTCCTTAGAACCTACCCAAGCAGATGCGCCAGATTCGCGTTGGGTTTCAGTCTGTATTGCTGATAATGGCCCAGGAATGTCTCCAGAATCGCAACAGCAAATTATCGAGTCTTTTTCTTTAGACAAATGGGTTGATCAAGAAACTAGTTTAGCGATGAGTTATCGCATTATCGCAGCAAGGCATGGTGGAAAATTAAATTTTCGTTCGCAATTAGGTATAGGTACTGAATTTGAAATATTATTACCTTTAGTTTGATTAAATATATAAGTAGGTAGGCACGAATATTTATCGCTATGTAAAGACAAATTAAATGTAGGGTGTGTTGTCGCGCAGCGCACCGTCAACAATTCGGCTGCGGCCGATTCACCGCATAACATACCCTACTAGTTCCGCAATTTCTCATCACCAGGGCTAAACTGACTTTTGCTTGTCCACAGGCACTAAAATATATGCAGTCTGGTTACTAGGTTGACTGACGCTCTGACTACCAGAGGATTTAACATCTGGAACGGCACTTTTAGCTATGTTGACTGTCCCTTGAATAGTGTCGCTTATTCCTTGATTTGCGCCCTTAACAATCTCTACAGTATTTTCCACAGTATCGGTAACATCTACTGCCGTACCTTTGACATTTACCATAGTATCTTTGACAGTATCGTTAACATCTACTGCTGTACCCTTAACAGCATCACTCACATCTTTGACAGTCTCATTAACTCCCTGAGATACCGTCTTGATTGCATCCCCTACGCCTTTGACTGTTTGATTAAAATTATGAGTTGTCGCCTTAACTACCTCACCTAAATTTTTCACAGTTTCGTTAACTCTTTGGGCTGTACCTCTCATAGCTAAAGCCCCAGCTAATGCGCCCAAGGTAGCACCCATAAAAGTTCCAAATACTATTTTAGAGAACTCATTACTTGACTCTGGAGTTACTTTATTAATATCAGCTTGATTTGTATAGACATCTTTATTGTCTTCAAGCGGATTTGAAAACTGCTGATTTCCATTCATCATCAATACCTCTTGATTGATTTTCCGGGTCAGGATTTGAGGTTTGAAATTTCAATGTATTTCTTTCATTCTGGACGGGGGTATCATCGCGCCCCTGAGATGCTAATATCTTGCACCTAGCCCTGGCGTGCAATTTCCAGTCGCCTGGTGCAAGATGTCACTAATTCCAGATAAATATTTTCTTGACTGCTAAATTTTGCTTAACTATCAATCCGATTAATCTCTTGTTCAATGGAGCTATCTTCAAAAGGCTCTATGGAAATTTTCTCATTGACAAAAGTTGTTGATTCACCTACATATCCTTCTGTATATTCTGGGGTGGAAATGTAGATCGACTGGGTACTAGTTTCGCGCTGACCCATACCACTATCTTGATTTTGAGTCTGCTGGCTATCTTGGTTACCCCCATTTTGCCAGGGTCTGGTATTCTCTGCTCCTGAATTTGTTTTTTCAGTAGTGTTTTGTACAGCTTGGTTAACATCCTGGGCTGTCTGCTGTACTGCATTCAATGTACTGGCTGCGGTTTGCTTAACTCCCTCAGCAACACCTTGGGCTGTGTCTAATGCATCACCGATATCACCAACAACCGCATGGCTAGCACCTTCTGCAAAACTCTTGGCTACATCTCCTACACCTCTGGCTGTATGTCCAAGACCTTCAGCTATGGTCTTTGATGCGTCTTTGACACCTCTCATGGTGTGGTTAAATCCCTCACCAATTCTTCTCCCAGCCAAAGCCCCAGCTAATGATCCCAAAGTTCCACCAATAAGTCCACCGATCAAAGCTCTACTTAATGCTGGATTCATGCTGCCTTTTTCTCTTTGAGTTTCGGCTTGAGATCCATTTTTTACTGCACTGGAACGGGATTCGCCTGTAGTTGTGCGGTTAGCGTCTTCTGTACTAGATACTCCTCCCATATCCGCCCTTGTTGTACCCACGCAAGATTGTTCTGTAGTGGTACGGTTAACATTTTCACTTTGATTATTCGCAGTCTGCTTAGTCTCAACCATATTAATATTCTCCTGAGATAAAAACGATTAAGTTAATCTTGGTGTGTTGTTATCTAAGGTCAATTTAGCGATTTTAGATGAAATCTTAACCGTTCTCAAGGCAGACATATGAGACTATACAGTCTATCTGTAGTTGATTTAATTGTAATGTTTAGTTGTAGCTACAAACACAAACTAATCCAAGTTTAAAAATGGCGATATATCCTCTAATTTACAATTTTTAGCGAGAGTCGGATAGGGTTTTCAGCAAGTTTTCGCCCCTTTGGTAAATATTACGTGCATGGTCAGTCCAGGAACCTTGTCCCCAGTAACGAAAACAACTCGTTTGCAGCAACAAATTATGTACTAGAAGATGACGATATTCTGATGAATTAGTTGGGAATCTGTGATCAATATTTTGATGAAATAAACTGCTTAATTCATACATGGGAGAGATGACATTTTCATATCCTTTTACCCAACTAATATGATTCGTCCAGGAGGCTCCATCCATGTGAAAGTTGGGATTAATTTGTTTTAATTCTTGAATAGCAGTTTCTACAGCTTCAGGTTGGCAGTTTTCAGGTGAAACTCTCTGCCAGATTTGATGTTGTCCTACTGGTTGACAGGTGGGATAGTCTTCGGTTTGACAACCAGCATCTGTGATTAATTCTAAATATTCTGTACCACACACCCCGACAACGCCAGCTTTACCTCCTCCTTGATTTACCATATCTCCCCAAGCTTGTTGGAAAGCATTGGGAAATTCATTCATCATGACTCCACCATTTTCACCATCCCCAATTTGACTGACAATCGGTGGAATTAAAACATTTCCTACTTGTTGTTTATCTAAGGTTTTGGCTTCATAGTAAGGTTGCATCTGAGCGACTAATTTAGTATCTGAACCTTGGGTTTTAATCAGGGCTGTAATACTAATTGTTTCGCCTTGGGAGTTACGAGCAATTAACCGATGTGGTAAGTGTTTGTGAGTCAGAGATTGACCGCTAATTGTTTCTACGGAATGTTCTTGTACAAGTAACCAGCGATAGCCGCATTCTTTCAGAGCTTTGATAAATGCAAATAAGGTGTCAGGATGATTTGGGAGGTGCATTTCTGGGGGAGAAAATCCTTTGACTCTCGCTAGTGCTGACCAACCAAAAATTGCGGCAAAATGATGTTGCCAGGCGACGATATGCAATTTAATATCGGCTATGGGTGTGGATGGAATGACTGCATGACCCCACATTGTCCCCAGCCATTCTACATAAGGTTGATAGGTGGGATCGCAGGTGATCCGTTTGAGATTATCTAAGATATCGTTGCGTCCCATTTGTCTGAGTCCCCACAAGAGATTCCCAGAGTAATCCAACATCACACGGGGATTGCAACCTTGATTGACGAGTTCGGGGATCAAGTCTCCCATGCGGCTGTAACAATGGGCGAAAGGTGCGGCGTTATGGTTATCTCCTTCGTGGGTATGTTCAAACATATATTGCAGATTGCTGATTAATCCACCATCATGTCCCGCAGGTATTGTGGGCTGGTGCATATGTAAGGCGATCGCAAATACAGCTTTTACATCCTCTAAGCGGATATTTGTGGAGGGTAAAAATACAGGTGCATCATGGTTAACTACAGAAAGCACCTCTGTTTCCCAACCGCAAATATTTGGTAAGTCATCGATGATTTCGGGCAAAGTAGGAAGCGTTGTAGGTAATGTCAGCATTTATGCTTGCTCCGAAATAAGTTAAATCTATTCATTTTGCACCGATTACATGAATACTCCCAGCCATGCAATTCTCAATTTGGTCATTTTTAATCAACAACTACGAGATCAAGCAAGTCCGGCGATTCTCATCGGTGCAGTCTTACCAGATATTCCCATCTTTATGTTCTACTTGGTGATGAAGTTTGTTTACCGTCTGCCAGAAAAGCAGATTTGGTCAGATGTGTATGATCAACCTTTTTGGCAAAATATTGGCTCTACGTTAACAAACTGGGGTAAGGGAATGCTAATTGCGGTCAATGTGTTCTACCTGGTGGGTTATTACCGTTTTTATCTGAAAAGTTAAAGAAATTGACCGCAGGATAAAATTATTAAATTTTAGGGGGAGAGAAAATTCAGGTTCTTGACCATAACAAATCGCTAAAACGATAAATTTTGGTCATAAAACTGCGTTTGGCGGTAAGCTGTGGTTTTGTCACAGTTGGCGGAGTGGCGATTTGCAAAATTATCTCTAGTAGCCAAGGGGCTAAACGCTGACACCAAACTGCTAAATGACTTTGCCAACCAACTAAAATTTCTGGTGCATCTTTTTGCAATCCAGAGACGAGTACCTCCGCGACTTCTTCGGGGTTCATGGGGATCACCCAGCGAAATAATTTTAAGTCACGCGCCATATCTGTGTCTGTCAGAGTGGGTAATAAGGCAATCACCCGGATGTTGTGTTCGGCGAGTTCTCGACGCAAGGCTTGGGTAAAGCCGATGATGGCAAACTTGGTAGCTGAGTAAGTCGCCATTGTCGGTGCTGCTACTTTCCCCATCAAACTGGAGACATTGACGATTGTTCCTTCCTTTTGGCTGACCATGCGTCGGGCGATGAGGCTGGTGAGGTTGTACATTCCCAATAAGTTGACTGAGAGTTCTTCTTGCACTTGGGGTAGTTTGGTTTGCAAAAAGGACGTTTGATAGGCTACGCCTGCACAATTAACCAGCAGATGAATGGGGCCATAGTTGCGCCACAATTGCGCTACAGCTATGTTGACTTCAATTGTCTGAGTTAAATCAATGGACAAGATTGTGGTTTCTACGCCCATGGACTCAATTTGGTGAGCCACTTCAGTGAGCTTTTGGCGATCGCGTGCTACCAAAATCAGCCGCTTGATCCCTCGTTGCGCTAATGCAAATGCGATCGCCTTACCAATACCACGAGAAGCCCCAGTAATCAGAGCAACTTTGCCTTGAATATTCATCGGTTTTAACCTCCAAAATTGGTGTCTTACCCTACTCTTCGTGATTGCCGACAGAAACAATCAAAGCTACTCGCTTGCTTGCACAAGGTAAGACAAATAATTCAGTCGTTATTGAAATCAAAAGATAAATAAGCCTTTGGCAACGAAATATTCCTGGGTAATCTGCATTGTTTAATCAAGACATTTCTGCCTTGTTTTCCAGATCAAAAATCAACACTACACACAATTGGCTGAATGGATATAGCTCATAGGTTTCATCTCTCCTAAATTCAGAGCGTTCACCAGCATCGTTACCAATACACACGTTAACAATTAAATCAATTGATTGCAATATTCTTTAATAAGTATTTCTTAACATTTCTTAACTTAAAGTATAAATATTAAAATTATTGCCTAGTAGGACTTACACAATAACTCCCTGAAACTGTGATTCCTCCGTGAATTTTGCGCCCTATTTGAGTCCTAGACAGATAAGTTTTTATGAATACTTGGGGAAGATTATTTCCATTTCCTGACAATTCAAAAGTCTCGGATACTTATTGATTAAACTACGCGACTTTTTGCCCTAGCAGTCACAAAAAAAGACACAAGTAAGTGGGCGTAAATAAAGTTAACTGGTGGGGGTCGTCATTGGTCATTGGTAAGGGTTTTATGGGTGTTTACGAGTCGTAATATAGTTTGGTTTTTCCGAGTCCTATCTACATATACCAAGTTGGCTGATAGTTGCAATAGCAGAAAATCTCTAAAATGGGGCTAAATTCATACTTGGTTTCAGCAACGCCAATTTTTCAGTAGTGCTGTTAGCGGAGGCATAGGGTATGGTTACATCACGCAAGCTATCACCGCAATCATCGATTCTTAGTGATATTTTTGTTATGGGAACGGGACAGGGCGCTGAGGACATGAAAAAATTCCCCAACCAATTCACAGCAAGCATTTCACTTTTGACTTTTGACTTTAGCTATACCTCGCCCCTACTTCCTCCGATCGCACTTTTTTGGCAAATTTTATATACTGATTCTTCAGGATATTTACGTAATTTTAATTCTCAAAAATATTAATAATCCTTAATAGTAAAAACTATTAAGGATTGCTAAAAGGAGCGAATAATGCTCACAAACCTAATTCTTTCTTAAAAATCATCAAGAAACTGACTTAGGCGGCTGATGACGGGATCAACCTCTTCCGGAGGGTTATCAGTATAAGTAGTATTAGTTACTTCTTGTACTGGTGCTGATGGAGTTGCAGGCTGAATAACTGGCCGCTCAGTCACCATAATTGCCAAATCCGCCATTTGTTGCGTAAGTTGCAAAATATGGCTTTCTATCGACTCCAAACGCCGAGATTCATTCGCAAAAAAACGTTCCTCTAGGTCAGCCACTTGACGTTGCAACTGATCGATTTTGGTTTCAACCGAATCTGTTGTTACTGTTTTTGGACTAGGTTTTACAGTTTCCGGTACACATAAAGATTGCCATAGGGCTTCTTTACAGATGTCGCTAAAAGTTTTGTCAGGTAGTTGCTCCAAATAGTTTTCCACAACTGCTAACAAGCTTTCATCAGCAACTTCTGGGTTAAACGTGACCGATTTAACTACCTTTTTTGACCATTGGAACATCAGTTTTAAGCCCTAGCAGCTCGAACGGCGGACAATTGCGCCTCTCCATAAATATACTGCCCCAAAGCGTTAGCCTGGCGGGAAGGTGCAGCTAAATGGGCATTAATTTGGGCTTCTTTAAGTAAACGTTGAACGTCTTCCCAGAAGAATTCACCACCGCCCCCAGTGATAATCACATCAGTAACCCGCTCTGGCAACCAGGCTAACACACGACTACAAATGTCTCGCGAAAACATTTCTATGAGGTTGGGGAGAAAATCATCAAGGTTGGTGGGCTTACTTGCACCTTTAGGACGATATAAGCGTTCACCTTTGGGTTTGTTGACCGCAGAAATCAGTGCTAAAGATTGACTATCAGCGCCCTCTATTTCGGCAGCTACCATGTCATAGAACTTGTTCATGCCAAAGTCTTCACTTTGAGAAGCACCACGGGCAAAACGGAAGTTATCTACCATCAAAAGATCAATGGTTTGATGACCAATATCGACAACTGCCACCGAGATTTTTGTGAAATCGGGGACGTTACTACTTGTCTTAGGTTGAGCTTCCGACCAGAGAAGACTGCCATAACCTTCTGGCATCACCCAAACTTTGGTAATATTCAGCGAAATAGATTCGCCGCGGAAGTTGAACACATGAGGCCCACTTACCTGGCTGGTCAAGGCGGCTTTTTCCTTTTCAAATTGTTCTAAAGAAAGGAAAGGAAGACCCATGATCACGGAGATTTCATCTTTGAGTTTGAAGTAGCCAGCAGTAGCCAAAACTTTGATTAGTGCATCCTCTACTTTTGATTGTCCGACTCCTAAATTCGCCCCAAAGTCTGCTGCTATCTGACCAACAGCATAGCCATTACCTTGATATTCCAGCCATAAATCCATGAGAGGGTCAGTAGCTCTGGCTTCAAAAACGCCACCTTTGACCTGTTCTATGGACATTTTTTTGACGTTGGCAGGTACGAACACTACATTGGCTGGTTCGCGGCTGATACAAGTTTTGGTAGAAGTTCTGCCTAAATCCACACTGAGAATGGTTTTGCCTCCCAGATTTGGCCGATTGGCTCCAGGATTAGCATTCATTGGAGTAGACGCTGACATCCTATTGAGAGGTATGGCGGCGGCATTCATTGGGGTAGCGGCGGAAGGTTGATCTGTCATGAAAACTCCTAATCCTTACTTAACTTTAAAAATTTATCATGCTCAACTGACAAACATTTGAGATACCAAAAATTATAGGCTCCGTCAAGTGTAGCTAGAAATACGCCAAATGTTTAGTTTAGGCGATATTTTTTTGGTGCGATCGCTACGGGAACTATAGACTTATCCCAGGCTTATTCAGCATTATTTGGCATAATTTAGGCGAATCTTGAGCATATGTAACTCTCAAGTCCAACTTAAAGTGGCTGTTTCTTAGCTTCTGGTATTTTTTCGCTGACGTTTGACTAACCAGCCCACAAATGCCAGCAGCAGAATCCCGATCACGATTTTAGATACAGGTGCGAGGTACTTTTCCACTAGTTCATACTGACTACCCAACGCGTATCCGGAGTATGTTAGCAAACCGACCCAGACAGCACTACCCAGAGTTGTATAAAATAAGAATGGTAGCAAGTGCATATTGCTGATCCCTGCGGGAACAGAAACCAAAGTGCGAATTCCCGGTACAAGGCGACCGATGAATACTGCTCTATTACCTTGCTTGTCAAACCATTTCTTTGCCTTAGTGATATCCTCGCTAGATATCGTCAACCACTTGCCGTACTTGTCGGCTAAAGTTATTAAACGCTGTTCACTCAAAAACTTACCTGGATAGTACCAGACAAGTGCGCCCACTACAGAACCTAAAAGTCCGGCAAAAAATACGCCAAAGATATTCAGATTATCTGGGGTTGTCCTGGCGGTAAATCCTGCCAGTGGCATAATCAATTCTGAAGGAATGGGCGGAAACAGGTTTTCTACGAACATCAGTAGAGCGATTCCCCAATAGCCCAAAGAGTTAATCGTATTAATTATTGATTCGAGCATCAAATTTCTTCCTGAAATTTTCTCTCCAGTCTTGTGGATAACTCTAGCTTACGTTTCTCAAAGGTGAATGATCTCTGCTTGCTGGAGTTGAAAACAAGTAGGGAGTCAGGAGCGGTAGAGATCAGGGGATCAGGAGAGAAGGAAGAGGATGAGGTGTAGGGGCGCAGAATACCCCCGTTCCCGGCTCACCTGCTGGGAAGTTTCCTTAACCCCATTCCCTCTTTTACACTGTTGGGGTTAAAGACTGCACTTTCGCTTCAGATTGCCAGTCTAATGGATTCAAAACCCGATCTTCCAAAGCCATTTGCTCAATTAAACTTGCTAATCTGAGGGCTTTGAGGGCTTGTTCACCACCTACCGAAGGTTGATTCCCACCGTGTACGCAATTGACGAAATGCTCCAATTCTGCGCTCAGGGGTTGGACATTAGTGGTGTAAACTCTCTCAATCAAACCATCCTGCCGATAAAGCACTTGTCGATGGTCAGTCAAAGTATTGTGATTTGTTTGTCGGTGAATTAAAATTTCATTATTGAGAAAATCTGCTTCTGTAAATGAGTTTTTGCAGTGAGCTACAATGCGGCGGATTTTGCGGTGAGTGACTTTGCTGGCAGTTAAAGTGGCAACAATACCATTGGCAAAGCCCAGGGTAGCTGTCACGTAATCCAAATAACCAGAATCCAAAGAACGAGTACCGCTAGCCGTTAATTTCACCACTGGAGAAGCAGCTAGTTCCAATAGCAGGTCAATGTCGTGGATCATTAAATCCAGCACCACCGAAACATCATTTGCCCGGTCTGAGTAAGGACTCATGCGATGAGCTTCTAGGGCCAGCAAGTTTTCTGTTTTTAGAACTTTACTCAGTTCCTTAAATGCGGGATTGAAACGCTCAATATGACCCACTTGCAGAATGCACTGAGAATCAGCCGCAGCATTTACTAGTGATTCTGCCTCAGAAATGCTGGCAGCAATTGGCTTTTCAATCAAAACATGAATTCCAGCCAATAGACAGTTGATGCCTACTGCGTAATGCATCCGGGTGGGGACAGCAACACAAACTGCTTCCACATGAGGTAGCAAGTCACAGTAATCTTCAAAAAAATGTCCCTTGTATTTACTAGCTGTTTCTAAACCGCGTTCAACATTAATATCTGACACACCGACTAGTTCAACATCTTTCATTGAACTCAGTATGCGCGCGTGATGTTGTCCCATGTTACCTACGCCAATTACGCCTATGCGAATTGGTTTTGGTTGATTGCGCTGTGTATATGAATTTGGTTCTGCCACTGACATGCTATTTTGCACTATTATTCTCTCCTCAACCACCAAATTTAGAGACGCTACGGCCGTTGGCATTTATACTTGAAAGCCAGTTATGCTCTGTCGAAAACCATCCAGATGGTAACATAGAGGTTACATTTATGAAGAATTTCAAAGTTGGGAATCAGTTCCCCAAATTTGGCTTTTTTTTGGATATTAAGTTGTAAATTGATTAATATTTTTTTCTTTACATAAAATATGCTATGTTTTTTTATTGACTTTATAAACCAATGAAGACGTAAGTAATAACTCATAAAAACCCTTGGGTATTAATAACCGGGATCAATATTTAACTTGGCACAATTCAAAAATAATATTGTTTTGTGATCAAAAATACAGAAATTTGAAAAAACGGCACGGTGATGGTTGTATGAAAAAAGAATATATTGGGAATTGCCACCACTGAAATACTCAAGCAATTTTGGCATAATTTCTGCAACTTCTAAATATTCAGCCGTCTATCTGTTTCCAGGGGCTGGTATAGGCAGTTTTGTTTGGCTATGTGAACACAGTAAAAACCGCCATAACCAAAATGGGTTTATGAGGACTGTAGCATTGTTTCTGGCATTTTGTTGAAGTGTGATTTGGCGATGGGAAATCCAAAAGTTGAAACCGAGATGAAAGCTGTAATTTTATTGTCTGGAGGATTAGACTCTTCCACAGTTTTGTATCAAGCCAAAGTAGATGGTTATGAATGTTACCCGATTTCTTTCGATTACCAGCAGCGACATCGGCGAGAGTTGCAGTCAGCTTTCCTGGTAGCTGAAAAAGCTGGGGTAGTTAAACATCAGGTGGTCAATTTTGACTTACGACAATGGGGTGGTTCGGCACTGACAGACGACACAATTAATTTACCCCAAGAGCGATCGCTCGAACAGATGTCGCAAAATATTCCAGTTACCTATGTACCGGCACGGAATACAATCTTTTTAAGTTTTGCCCTGGGCTATGCGGAAGCGATCGCATCTGAACGGGTCTACATTGGTGTTAACGCCCTAGATTACTCTGGATATCCTGATTGCCGTCCCGACTATATCCAGGCGATGCAGAAAGTTTTCCAGCTAGGAACCAAACAAGGACGTGAGGGCAACCCGATCAAAATTGTTGCACCTCTAATTGATTTGAAAAAAACCGAAATCATCCAACTTGGCAACCAATTGGGAGTTCCTTGGGATCTCACTTGGTCTTGCTATGCAGGATACGATGTCGCTTGCGGTGTCTGTGATTCTTGTCGTTTAAGGCTTGCAGCTTTTGCAGAATTGGGGTTGAAAGACCCCTTGCCTTATCAGCAGTAGGGAGTGGGGAGTGGGGAGTGGGGAGTGGGAAGGAGAAGACGGTAACTTCCAAATGACCAATGACCAATGACCAATGACTAATGACTAATGACTAATGACTAATGACTTGCGTCTAAGCGTCGCACTTGAATTTGATGTAGGCGTGGACCGACGGCTGAGACAACGGTAAATTCCAGATTCTCATAGTAGAAGGTTTCGTCTTTGACGGGGATTTTCTGGAGTTGATACAGCACAAAACCCCCCAAGGTTTGGTACTCCTTTGTCAGGGGTAAGTTGATATGTAAAACTTCGTTGAGGTCTTCGAGGTTGATTTGGGCTTGCACCAAAAATGTTTGGTTGTCTAACATTTCCACCAGCAAGTCGTCCATGTTGTCTGGTTCGCCTGCGTTACCAATAATTTCGGCAATGACATCTTGGATGGTCACCAATCCCACAGTACCGCCAAATTCATTGACTACTATCACCATAGCGGGCTTTTCTTGCTGCATCATAGGTAATAGTTCACTCAAGGGGGTTTGTTCCGGTACAAAGCGAGCGTGACGCATCCAAGGTTGGATATTTGCTTCTGGAGTTAATTTCCCTATTGCTAAAGGTTGTGCCAAATCTTTAAAATAAACTATGCCGCGAATGTCATCTAAAGAGTCTCCAATAATCGGATAGCGCGAGTGACCAGTAGAGATCATTTCTTGAAGTAAGGTCTGGAAAGTGGCATCTTTTGACAAGGCTGCAATGCTAGTCCGGGGAGTCATCACTTCTTGGGCTATGACATCACCGAACTCAAAGACATTATTCAACAATTCTCGTTCTGAAAGCTCTAAACCTGTTGATTCGCGTTCTGTGGAGATGATTAGCTGTAGTTCCTCTGGAGTCACAGGCGATCGCCAACTTTGTCCAGTGTATTCGATGCCAAACAGCCGCAACAAAAATCGGGTTGATTGGTTGAGAATCCAAATGAAGGGGTTAAAAAAACGCACGATCGCTTTGACTGAAGGCCCCAAAAATCGCGCTAGATCCTCGGAGTACAACAAAGCTAATGATTTAGGACATAGTTCACCTAAAACAATTTGCAGATAGGCTATTAAAAAAAAGGCGATGGGAATTGATAGGGAATGAGCGATCACATTACTCATCTCTAAGGGTAAAGGCCAGGATTTGACCCATGACTTCACCAGTACAACAATGGAACTTTCACCAATCCATCCCAGCGCCAAACTAGAAAGGGTAATACCTAACTGAGTTGTCGATAATAATCTTTCAATACTACGTTGTAGACCTTGAACAGCGATCGCCGGAATATCTCCAGCCTGAACCAGCTGATGAATACGCGATCGCCTGACTGTCACCATTGAAAACTCTGCCGTCACAAAAAAAGCATTGATCGCAATCAGCAATAGCACTGATAACAATCTCAGCCCCACATCCGTCCAAATTAAACTAGAAAAACCACTCACCGCCAAAGCTCGTGTAAAAATTACGCCCCCATCTTGGGATTAAGTATCAGGTAGCCAGAAAACTTTTTCCCACCCCCCAAATCCCATTTACCGTTCTACAGGAACATTTAACACCTCTAGCTTCAGCTTTTGAGCCGGATAATCTGTGAGAGACAGAGATATCTGATTCACATCATCCAGTAAAGCTGTAGGAATAATCACCGTACCGGAAACGGCTGGGCTATCAGGAGGTAATTCTGCTGGTAAACCCTCTGTACTAGCACTCAGTGTGCGTCCTTTTTCGTCGCTAACATCCAAAAAACTATACAAAAAGCGCACAGAATCAGTCCCTTTATTCTGCATATTCACTCTCATGAGCAAATCACCACCAGAGTAGCGAACAGATTGCACAGCAAAAGTTACACCCTCACTCTGTGCAGTCACTGGAAATCCTGGTTGAAGTTTTTCTGCAACCACTGCTGGGGGTTTTTCCTTGGGCTTCTGCCTACTGATTCTAGTTTCCTCGTCATTTTCCTCTAACTTTTCTGACTTAGCAGCCTTAGTCTTACCCTCAATTCGAGCCTTGACAATTTTCAGGATCTCATCTTCTTTCAATAGTGCCACACCTAACTGCTGAGAGTTATTGGCCTTACTGCTAGGAAATTTCGTGCTAGGGCGACCATCTGGGGTTGTCACACCTTTGAGCGCTGAACTCCCCATCTCAAAACCTAAAAACGCACTCACCGAACCTGCACCCAGCATCAAGATTAACAACGTTAAAGTTAAAAGTACAGTGGAATTTATTTTCATCGCTGACAAGCTATTGCCGAAAAATCCTGGTCTATTCTAAGCTTATTGAAGATTCAAAGTCTTGAAGCTGTGTACCGAAATCCTTAAAAGAACTTAATCAATACTAGTCTGCCCTATTTCCGAGAAAATATGTAGGTAGTATGAATATCGAATCAACTATTGTGGAGTTTACACAAGCGGTCAAATTACGCTACAATAAAAATTCGACCAGGGTTGGCCGAGCGGTTGAGGCAGCAAACTCATAATTTGCCCAAGGCAGGTTCAACTCCTGCACCCTGGATTTTGTCAGTTCTGAGTAAAGACGAAGACGCGATTAATCGCGTCTCTAGCAGTAACTTCTGATTTTACTGCTTTGTCATAGATTCAAATCGGAACTCAGTCCCAACTCTGAGCTTATTAGCATTCAGGCGAGGAGACATCAGCAAAGATGTGTCATAAGGATTAGGTAAATCCGGAGTGCGAAGATAGGGATCATTGCCTACCTGCTGTTGGAGGACATCACGATAGACAGCGTTAACTAAGTCAGCATCACGGGCAATTTCGTTTTCTGGGAAAGAATTCTGCAAAACCGAACCAGGACCCAGAATTACGTCTAACTGACGCTTGGGGGAGCTATTCTCGTAAAAGTTGCGATCGTGTCGAAAAAAAGCCCGCTCAATCACATCATTTGTGGTTTCATAATTCGGTGTTACCGTCTGAGCAACTACAACAGAAGGAAAAGCCACACCAGAAACTAGCAACCCTAATAAACCACCAAAGGTTTTAAATTTTATCCCCATATTCTGCACACCTCAACTTTTGGGCAAATCGTAACTTATGCTTAATTTCAGAACTCTGATCAGTTCAATCTTTGGTGTAACACAACTTTGACTGTTTTGTAATGACTTATACTACTGAAACCTTTACCCAATCAGATATTTGTGCAGCTACTACTGACCTGACTACCCTGCGCCACAAGCTACTAAATTTATTTTGCCAACTCGCTTATCAGGAAGGTGATTTTGTCCTTTCTTCGGGACAAAGCAGTTCTTACTACATTAATGGTAAGCAGGTAACACTTCATCCCCAAGGGGCTTTAGCCATTGGTCGCATTCTCTTATCCCTGTTACCCACAGATACTCAAGCTGTAGCAGGTTTAACATTGGGTGCTGATCCCATTGTCTCAGCCGTGAGTGTGGTTTCTGCTTATGAAAATCGCCCCATACCAGCGCTAATTATTCGTAAAGAAGCCAAAGGTCATGGAACCAGAGCTTATATTGAAGGGCCTAATTTGCCCGAAGGTGCAAAAGTCATCGTTTTGGAAGATGTCGTGACTACGGGGAAATCTGCCATGAAAGCCGTTGAGCGTCTTCGGGAAGCTGGTTATACGGTTGATACCGTAATTACACTTGTAGACCGACTACAAGGTGGTGCAGAGTTTTATCAGTCGGTGGGGTTGAACTTTCACGCGGTATACACGATTGCTGATCTTCAACAACGGTATCAAGAATTAGCTAATTAATTGGGAAATTAGGGTCGCGCTGCGACTCTCCCTAGTACAGTTTTTGATAGCTTTCTTAAATATTTATCTCTACTACTTGTAGGCGCATCTACAATACCATGACAAAATCCGCAGATGTCAGCACAAAACGCTTGATTAGCCTCGCACCTGATAACTGGGTAAAATGGGTAACGCAAATTCCCGATATTACAGCACAGGAAATACTCAACTCAGAATTTCAATGGATAAGTCGAGAAAGTGATGTTTTAATTCGTGCTAAAAGTCCCCAGTACGGGAATTTTCTCGTTCTCAATGAATTACAACTGCGTCCCACCCTGGATATGCCCCGAAGAATGCGTGCTTATGCGGCACTTGCAGAAGAAAAATATAAATTGCTGACGTATCCTGTATTAATCAACATTCTCAAAACTACGAACGCAGAAATATCTACAACTTATGAATCAAATATTGCTGGTTTGCGGGCAATTCAAGATTATCGCGTGATTAATTTGTGGGAAGTTGATGTAAATATTGCTTTTGAACAACCTTTACCATCTTTGCTGCCGTTTGTGCCAATTCTCAAAGGTGGGGAAAATGAGTCTACAATTCGAGAAGCTCTACAAATACTCCGGGCTGATGAACAATTAAACCAACTTGAGACGGTTCTAGCATTTTTTGCTACTTTTGTATTAGATAGCGCCTTAGTTCAGGAAATCATGAGGTGGGATATGGCTGTATTACGTGAATCGCCTTGGTATAAAGAAATCTTAGAACGCGGACGACAAGAAGGTACTGAGTTGGCATTGCAGGGTATTGAGATGCTATTAGAGATGAAGTTTGGCAACGAAGGTTTAGAGTTGATGCCGATAATCTCTCAAGTGAATGATTTGGAGCGATTAAAATCATTTCAACAGGCAATTAAAACTGCTAATACAGTTGAAGATTTGCGAGAGATTTTGTGATGCGATCGCATTCTCTCATATTTGCTCATAAAGGCGATCGCGCATTTTCTCAAAATAAATTAAGCAATAAAATCTGTATACAACAATCATCATGAACATTGAAAATATTGGAAAAAAGCGTATAGCCAATTTATCATATCGAAATTATGGTAAAATATAATTTTATATTCCAATAAACCATTAATTCAATGAGTGAATTATTGACTCGTATCACGCAAATTTCGGGTCAATGTGGGGGTCGTCCTTGCATTCGAGGTATGAGAATTAGAGTCAGCGACATTTTAGAAATGTTAGCGGAAAATGTCAGCGTTAGCGAAATTCTAGAGGACTTTCCTGATTTAGAACCAGAAGATATTCAAGCTTGTCTTTTGTTTGCTGCACGTCGTACTGATTTTGTCCGGTTGACAGCATGAAGATTTGGATTGATGCTCAGTTACCGCCAACATTGGCAAGTTGGGTAACAAATACTTTTGCTATAGAAGCCTTTTCATTAAGAGATATTGGACTCCGCGACGCTAAAGATATAGAAATTTTTGAAGCTGCAAGAATCGCTAATGTCATCATCATGACTAAAGACAGTGATTTCGTGGATTTGGTTTGTCGGCTAGGGATACCCCCTCAAATTCTTTGGCTGACTTGTGGAAATGTTACTAATCGTAATTTGCATCAACTCCTGAATTTGACATTAGCTGATGCCTTGGAAGAATTACGCCAAGGAGAAATGATTGTGGAAATCAGCAATCGTCAGTAAGCAATTACAATATTTATCGTGATTCTATTTATTTTATCTCAAAGCGATCGCACCCTTTACTACATTTGACTTAATTCGATCAAAGTCTTCTTTCAGCAAAAAATAAATAGTCCTTTCATCCTGTATTTCCTGTTCCAAATGTGACAATTCTGTATAAATCTCAAATAAATTCCTCTCATCCTTTGCATTAAAAGATTTAAAAACTTTTTTTGCTATTAAACCCAAGCATATTACAGAATTAATTCTAGCAATAATAAAGCTAGTTCTTTCTTTATATTCTTGAACAGAATGCGACTTTAAGGAATTAAATTCTTCATTTGTACTAGGGAAGTCGTAAGATGTAAAATTTTTTATATCTTCCAGTAATATATTTAGCTTTCGGCAATATCTTACAATAATACTTAAGTTGCTTGACTTGAATAATTGAATATCACCCAATTTTTCTTTGTATAAATTATCATTTTTAATCGTACTGGCTCTGTCCTTGATTCTTTCCACATATTTTAATAACCCTCTTCTCTCTTCGTCTGTTCGTTTTGGGTCAGAAAAAGTAATGTTCAGAGAATCTGCTGATGTCGAGCCAATAATTGTTTGAGCATTAATAGTTAATCTGTTCTGTACTTCCTGACAAGCGATACGAATGTTGTAGATATCATCAAGTTGATTACTGATAACAAGATCCCATACTTTGGAAACATCCTCTAATAAGTTTTTATATTTAAAAGAGTTAATAACCCAATTTCCGAAAACTATGCCTAATGCAGTTCCCATTCCCGCAATTACTGGTTGTTGCCAATAATCTACCAACGTTTTTAGGCATCCTATAAAATTCACTATATATCCTTCCCAAGCGGTATAAGGCATTAAATTAATTCAAAATTAGGCATCTTAAGGTAATCGATTAAAAAATAAGATTTTTATATCAATATAGATTTCATATTCCAGACTGAATAAATCGGGTATCTTGTTCTTTTAATCGTCTTCACCATCATCCTGAACGATATTTTGTGCTATCAACCAGTCACTATCAGGACGGCAAACTAGGCGAGCATTACTGTATGCCCAATCCAGGGGAAGAATTGTATGTCCAAGATAACTACCTGATTCAGTTTGTTCTGTTACTAATGAAACATCGACTTTATTATCGTCAATAAGGGCTAATGGAAGTAAAAGAGACATAATATTTCGGGTCGGAAAATACATTGGAATAGCAGTTTTATAATTCCATTTCACCCGTTTAATAGCCAATCTCAATGCAGCATCTAATCTATCTTTTATGGCTCTAAACGCTCGCGTATCTTCTTCAAGTGCTTTACCAAATCTCTTAAAGTAAGAATATTTACTCTGATAATCCATTTTTGTTATATCTTCCAAACTAAAGTTTTGAGGAAGATTTTGTTCAAGAAAATTTAAAGGAAGGCGAATTGTATTGTCTACTATAATATGCTGATAATCAAGTTTTGGTTCTCCTGCTGAAATATTGTACAACATATCTGCTGTATTACTAAAATAGTTTGCTTGTTCTGGCATCTTAGTAAATTGACGTACTAGCGTTTTTCCAGCCCAATCTTGACCCTCTATACAAAAGTCGGAAAATTCCCATTCTTGTCGCCTACTTTTGCTTTTCTTGAAAAGTGCAAAAATAGGTTCATAATACTTGTCAACCAAGCCAGTGTTAAAAGTAGCAAATTCTTCTGTAGTAATAATCTTATCCTTTTCTTGAGTCAGCCTATAGAAAGTATAAAATAAGTAGTTATCCAAAATGCGATATTTGTCTCTTTCAAACTCTGGTTTATCGCCGTAAAACCATTGTTCATACAGAGCTAGTTCTCCCAGCTTATTTAAAGTTTTTTTCATATCTCCAAGCCAAGCCCACTCAAAAAGTGCAGCTTTAGGACTTGAATTTTGTTTATTCTTTAGTTTAACTTGTGGTTTTGGTTTTGTTGCCATACCATTTTTCTTTAATTGTGGAGATTCTTCAATCAGCCTTCCCATAGCAACAGGAACTTCAGATGAGTCATCGTGTTTTAGCTCTAATAGGTCAGCGTAATCCCCCAAAAAATGAGACAGTTTGAAATACCCTGTTGATTTAAAATCAAATTCATCACGGAGAAGGCTGCCAAAATCTGATAGATAGAACCAACCATCTTTTGTTTGACATTTCTGTGCAGCTTGAATAATTATATTGCGAATGTCTTCTTGACTCATATTTTACTCCCATCCTCATTAGCTAATAGATCAAAGTAGTAACGCACCGAACTCTTGATAATGGTGCGTTACGAACTCCGTTCTAACACACCCTGCTGGCGTGACAAGGCTAAAATCTATTGCAATATTTTAGCCTTGCCACGCCACTACAATACTCTCTGCGACTCTGCGTGATATTTAATTATAAATATTTTGCGTTTTGCCAAAAATGATATTAGTTAAAATTTTAATTAAATTGTTTTTTCACATCTTCATAAATTTCTAGAGTGATTAGAGAGATACTATTCTCCTCAGCATAGACTTCAATCTTTTTACGGGCAAAAGGACGGACAAAAAAAGGGATTTCCTTGAGTTTAGCTTCAGCGTCAGCAGTCCATTTAATTGATTCACTCATTGATTTTTAAGGCTTAATTTCAATATAAATATTTCGATTTTTCTAAATTCACTCTCAAGATTAATATCGTTACCAGGTTAACCCCAGTAACGACATTTAACGAGAATTACCTTAACCTTGAGTTACAGGTTCCTTCGCCAAGAACTTCTCAAGTTCAGTCAACGCATCAGCATCAACTTTGGTTTGCATGGGGCAGAACTTAGGCCCACACATCGAACAAAATTCAGCAGTTTTGTAAATATCTGCTGGTAGAGTTTCGTCGTGATACTCTTTAGCTCTTTCGGGGTCTAAAGATAATTCAAACTGACGATTCCAATCAAAGTTATAACGAGCTGCTGAGAGTTCATCATCTCTGTCTCTCGCACCTGGGCGATGTCTAGCAATATCCGCAGCATGAGCCGCTATTTTATAAGCAATCAAACCATTGCGGACATCTTCGGCATTGGGCAAACCTAAATGTTCTTTAGGTGTAACATAGCACAGCATTGCAGTTCCGTACCACCCAGCCATTGCCGCCCCAATTGCCGAAGTAATGTGGTCATAACCAGGAGCAATATCTGTCACCAATGGCCCCAATACATAGAAAGGTGCTTCAGAACACTCTTCCATCTGCTTCCGGACATTAAACTCAATTTGATCCATTGGGACGTGTCCAGGCCCTTCTACCATCACCTGTACATCATGTTCCCAGGCTTTGCGGGTTAGCTGTCCGAGGGTTTTCAGTTCTGCTAATTGTGCAGCATCTGAGGCATCATGAGTACAGCCAGGACGCAGGGAATCACCCAAACTAAAAGAAACATCATATCTTTTGAAAATCTCAATGATGTCGCTGTAATGGGTATACAGAGGGTTTTGTTTGTGGTGATGCAGCATCCACCGCGCCAAAATACCACCACCACGGGAGACAATACCTGTGATGCGATCTCTGACTAAAGGTAAATGTTCAATTAAAATCCCGGCGTGGATAGTTTGATAATCTACACCTTGTTGGGCGTGTTTTTCGATAATGTGCAGAAAGTCGTCGGCGGTGAGATTTTCAATTGTGCCGTGGACACTTTCTAAAGCTTGATAAACTGGTACTGTGCCAATAGGAATAGTTGAAGCATTAATAATAGCGGTGCGAATTTCATCTAAGTTACCTCCACCTGTGGACAAGTCCATCAGGGTATCAGCACCGTATTTCACCGCTAGATTCAACTTATCCACTTCTTCTTGAAGATTAGAAGAGTTGGGAGAAGCGCCGATATTAGCATTAACTTTACATCTGGAAGCGATGCCGATCGCCATCGGTTCTAAGTTAGTGTGATTAATGTTAGCAGGGATAATCATCCGTCCCCGCGCCACTTCATCACGAATGAGATCCGCCGGCAGGTTTTCCCGCTTGGCCACGTAGTGCATTTCTTCGGTAATAACACCCTGACGCGCGTAGTGCATCTGAGTTACGTTACTCTGACCACGACGTTTAGCAACCCATTCTGTCCGCATATTTGAATTCCTCAATAAACAGCTTCCCTCCGCTGGTATTAGCCAGACTCAGGTGTTAAGGGTGTGATCTCAGCCTGAATTTTCAGGCACCCCTAGCATGAATGAAATTGTAGCACTTTAGAGGATGTTTGAAAAGTCAAAGTGAGTCAAAAATTATGCAAGTCGTCTAACCATAATACGTATCATCGCAATATAAATAAACTGATTGGCTATCAACTGCTGCTTCTGATGGACTAGGTTCACGTCCTGCTGCCACTCTCACCCAATGGTAAAGTTTGTTAGGTTTGCAATTAGTTCCCACTGCTCCCATGTCAAATCAGTAGTTTCCAACTATCAATTCTTGATTTTAATTAATATATTCTTCTTGATTTTATTAAAAATTTGCTGCCAAATGCGATAAATTCTGACTGCAAAATTAGCTTTCTTTAAATAACTTGGTGCTGCCTCCGGTTGATTCATAAATCTGTAATGTAAAAATACTTCTTGGTGTGGAATATTCGTATATTCACCTTGGCATAATCTTTTAAATACTTCGCATTTATAACCCATATAATGAATTCGATGAATTGGCTTTAAATCCTCCTTGTTAAAGAGTACATAGTCCTTTTCAACAAAAGGATCAACTCCAGCAATATTTCCTGTTCTCACTCTAGCATCTTCACTTAATGTATAGTTAAAAATTTTGCAATTAAGTTTAAAAGTGATGTAACTAAAAAGATAAACTTCGTCCCACCATCCTCGAATATTTATAAATTTAATTTCTTCATCTTCTAATAAATTATGCTTGATTTGTGCTAGCAATTCGTCATTTATTAAGGTAGATTTGGATGCAAAAAAATCAGAGCAATGGCACTGTTGTTTAATATCTTTTTCCTGATGGTGGTATTTATCTTTTATTAAATCAACGGAAAGGAAACTCTCTGTTTTGCGATGCTCCCAGTCGTCAAAAATACAATCATAATCAGTTAGCTTGTTAAAACAATCATCCAGTGAGGACATGACTAATTCATCGCTATCTATATAAATAAAATTTTCAAAAATACCATCGAAAGAACACATTTTCCTAATAGTATTAGAACCGTGATACCAAGCTGTCTGCTTTAGTTCTATAAATCTTTCACTTGCCCATATTTCTGAAGCAAAATCTTGCCATTTGTTCAAAGATTTTTCGTTATCAAATAAAAATATGTTTTCTAAATTTAGGTTTTTAAGTTTATCGATTTTGTGATCATAGGGGATAATACAAATTGGAATCTCAGTATCGTAATTTTTTCTAATGCTATTTATTAAAGCAATAACTTGATCGTATACATTGTCATTTGCTAAAGTGTAAATTCCTTTTGGGAAAGTCATAATATATTCTCGCAAAAATATTCTTATTTTCATAGCATATCATTTTTGATCTGCCTATAGCCTTTATAAAAATCAAAATTATTTTTGGACTGAGATTAAGTTTGAATACATAGATTTAAGGATAAAAAAGCTGGAGAATTTAAGCTAATCATTGTCTAAACACAAAAAATAATTTCCTACCCTTTGGGTTCGCCAGTTTAGACAACACCCCCTACCCTACACTAGACTTGTCTTTACATGGTTATAAATATTTTCCTCAAATTAAATGATTCATTTTGCGGGGTTGGTGTCCTCCCGCAGCTGAAATGTTTGTCGCACTGTCAGCCTGTAGGTCATTAAAATTGACTGATAAGCAATGACTAAATAACTAATGGCTAATCATTACCGCTATATGATTTTTTACAAACCCTATGGAGTCCTCAGCCAGTTTACGCAGGAAACACCAAAACATAGTACCTTGAAGGACTATATCCCGGTTCCGGATGTTTATCCTGTGGGGCGTTTGGACTGGGACAGCGAAGGTTTATTACTATTGACGAACGATGGACAATTACAACATCGCCTCGCTCATCCTCGGTTTGGACATCAACGCACTTACTGGGTACAGGTAGAACGCATTCCTGATGTCGATGCTATCAACCAGTTACAAACAGGTGTGGAAATTCAGGGTTATCGGACTCAACCAGCGCAAGTCAGACTGTTTTTAGACGCGCCACATCTACCTGAACGCCACCCGCCAATTAGATTTCGCAAAAATGTTCCGACATCTTGGTTGGAAATGACATTGACTGAGGGCAAAAATCGCCAAGTGCGGCGAATGACTGCGGCTGTGGGATTTCCCACGTTACGACTGGTCAGGGTAAGCATCGCTCATCTCCATCTGGATGGTCTACAGCTAGGTGAGTGGCGCGACCTCATGCCGTCAGAACTCGAATTTTTGCATAATTTGCCTAAAAATTACCAAAGAGTTTCTAGGGCTATTACTACCAGGCGGAAGTCAAGCTAGAGGATTTTCCAGAAAAATTAGCGACAAATATCTGAAATATTGGGCTAATATGCGTCACAATTAATACGTCCACCAAAATTCACTGGTAAAACCCCAATTAATTGTACTTCTACTCTAGGCAGAGGCAGCCAATTGTGGGACTTTGGATATTAGTGACTAGAAGCAGCTTGGAAAGGCAATTGAGGAACTTCCATTATGCTGATTTGCCCTCAGTGTACATTTGAAAACCCTAACACTAACAAATTCTGTCAAAGCTGTGGTGCATCCCTGACCCACAAGGTTTGTCCTGAGTGCAGTACGGAAGTACCCGTGAACGCACAACTTTGTCATAACTGTGGTGCGGAATGCGGAATAGTTTGGCAAGCAATTATTGCCAAGTCAAGGACTGGGGAAGAAAGTGAAGACACGACTGTTACAGAAGAGAATCAAGAAATCTCCCCTACTTCCACCATTTCCCGATTACAACTCTCAGTAGGTTCTTACTTAGACCCAGAACAGCGTTATCAATTATTAGAACCGCTATCAGCCGCAGAGGAAAATATTTCTCAGGCGGAAATTTTGGTGAAGGTGTTGGACTGTCAGCCATATCAAATATCGCCGATTGAGGCCATACTCGCTAATCAGCAACAGGGATTGGTGGTGCCATCACTGGAAATAAGTGAAGTTTCTCGTCTGGCGAAAGCTTATATTGTCTTACAATCCCAATCTCACCCAGGTATACCAGCAATTCATGATGCCTGGCAAGAAGATGATCTACAGGTGCTACTGATCGAAGACCGTTCAGATTGGCAGTCTTTACTGGATTTATGGCAATCTGAAACAACGTCTACGTTACAAATTTTACACTGTCTTTATCAGATGACCCAACTCTGGGCTGTATTAGAAACGGTGAATTGTCGTCAAAGTTTGTTGGAGTTGGCGAATCTGCGCTTAGATGAAGACCAAACGCTGGCGCTACAGAGGTTATATGTAGAACCACTGAATGAACAGCCAAGTAGGACATCATCTGAAGAGGGAGAAGTAGAAACATTTACTATCCCAGAGCAACTTTTAACTATTCAAGCTTTGGGGCAAGTTTGGCAGGCACTATTTAGACAATCCCAACGGACTCAATTTGGTTCTGTAGTGCAGATTTTGGAAGATTTGGCACTAGGTAAAATTCAGACTGTAGAGCAGTTGCGATCGCGTTTAGAAGACATCGCGGCTGAATTAGAAACACCTATGACCAGCACTGCTGATTCAATGGAAGAAAAAGATATTGCGACACCCACTATTTTGCAATTCGATGATTTAGATGATTTCTCTGCCAAAGCTGATGATATGCCAACTGTTGTGCTGTCAATGCAATTGAGCAGTTTGGAAGATGCAGGACGCACTGATGTTGGTCGTCAACGTCATCACAATGAGGATTGCTTTGGGATTGAAACCAAAATCAACAAGCTGGAATTGCCCAAAAAACAAGTTTTACAAGCCCGTGGTTTGTATATCCTCTGCGATGGTATGGGTGGTCATGCAGGGGGTGAGGTAGCCAGTGAGTTGGCAGTTAATACCGTCAGAGAATACTTTGATCAACATTGGATTACGAAGCAAATGCCCCTGGAAGCTATGCTGCGTGAGGCCATATATTTAGCTAATCAAGCAATTTATGAGGTAAATCAAGAAGAAGTCCGTTCTGGTATCAAGCGCATGGGTACTACCTTGGTTATGCTCTTAATTCAAGGTACTCAAGCCGCAGCCGCCCATGTGGGAGATAGTCGCCTTTACCGCCTGACACGCAAGCGGGGATTGGAACAAATCACAGTAGATCACGAAGTAGGTCAACGAGAAATTTCTAGAGGCGTGGAAGCTAGCATCGCCTATGCTCGTCCGGATGCGTACCAGCTAACTCAAGCTTTAGGGCCTCGTGATCAAAACTCCATTAATCCCGATGTGGTGTTTTTTGAAATTACTGAAGATTGCCTTTTCATTATGGTATCGGATGGTTTATCAGATAATGATGTCCTAGAAAATCATGGACATAATCAACTGCTTCCCCTACTCAGTTCTGGCGCTAACTTGCAAAAGGGAGTTACAGAATTAATTGATTTAGCAAACCAATACAATGGTCATGACAATATTACTGCTATACTTATCCGGGCCAAGGTGCGCCCAGATATGGACAGTTAAAGATACCTGGTGAATGATTTCTTCACCCTCATCCCCAATACCTAATTGTTTAAGCTTATGCAGGTCGTATTGTGGTTATTCTGACCTTGTTAGAACCGCAACAAAAAAAGCCACTCCAGCAGTGGTGTTTTGAAAATTCCGCCGTAATTCGCATTGGTCGCGCGGGGGATAATGATGTGGTTTTATCTGATAGTTTGGTTTCGCGGCACCATTTGGAATTGAGGCAAGTTAATTCTGCCAAAAATAAAAATGTTGCTTCTTGGCAGGTGTTTAGTCAAGGCAGTAATGGTACTTTTCTGGACGGTACGCTGGTGCTTAATTGTCCTTTACCGGATAATTCCCGGCTGCAACTGGCACAGGGAGGGCCAATATTACAATTCCAATTGCAAAAAATCCCCGATACTTTGCTGCGATCGCCTGAAGGTGGCGAAGAACAAGAAAAAACGCTGGCAAATTTAGCCTCCACTTGCAACCACGAAGGTAATTCCCCGAATAATCTATTTTGTATTCATTGCGGTCAACCTCTGAGGGTTCAACATAAAATTCGCCAATATCAGGTGTTGCAAACTCTCGGACAGGGCGGTATGGGTACTACTTATCTCGCTTGGGATGCAGCAGGTCTGATTTCTCAAAAACCACAATTGCTGGTTTTAAAGCAAATGAATGCTGACATGGCTAAAATTGCCAAAGCCCAAGAGTTATTTGAACGAGAAGCGAATACTCTCAAATCCCTTGACAATGCGGGGATTCCCAAGTATTACGACTTTTTTGTAGTTGGTGGGAAAAAATACTTGGCTATGGAATTAATTCATGGCCAGGATTTAGAAAAAAAAGTTTATGCCACTGGGCCTGTAACGCCCAGCCAGGCGATCGCTTGGATGATTCAAACCTGCGACATATTACAATATCTCCATAGCCAAAATCCACCACTCATACACCGTGATATCAAACCCGCTAACCTGATGGTGCGAAATGCCGATAATCAGATAGTAGTGTTGGATTTTGGGGCTGTGAAGGAAATTGGGACGACACCTGGCACTCGTATTGGTGCGGAAGGTTACTGCGCTCCTGAACAAGAACGAGGACAACCCTTAACTCAATCCGATTTATATGCCATTGGGCCGACGCTAATTTTTCTGCTCACAGGCGAAAATCCTTTCAAATTTTATCGCCACAGAGGTCAAACTTCCCGCTTTGATGTGGTCAAGATTCCCACAATTAGCCCGCAACTGAGAGAAATTATTGAACGCGTCACGCAGCAGTTGCCACGCGATCGCTACCAAAGTGCTAAAGAACTGGCTGTAGCATTAGCTGCTTGCCAGGTATAGGGAGTCGGGAGTAAATACTTACTCCCAATGCTGGATGCCCTACTCTTCGTCCCACGCTTCCACTTCTAGCAATTCGCCAATTGGATCTTGCATAGTAAAGCCAAAGTCTTGCAGTTCCTGTTTCCAGTGCTGCCAGTCGTTGCCATAGAGTAATGCAATTTTCCAAATGCTATCAGTTGGTTTGATAATATTGGATTCGATGAGTGATTGCACGTTACGCTGCAATTTCACCATTGGGTGAATCACTTGCTGAGTCATAGCCTCGATTCAATTCAGATTTTGTTTGGTAAATACTTAATCAAAACTGCTTTCCGTTTTGCAATTGTCATCGATGCGTTGAGGATTGTAATTGGCAAAGCAAGTCTTAACCTCTTAACTATACCATAACAAGCTCTACTAGTTGGCTGGAAAATTTGGTTTTGTACGGTAATCACCACTACATTACTGAAATTCTGCCGAGCCGACATCGGTGATGCTATACGCGAAAGCTAGCCATACTAAAAATTACATGGAAAGATAACTGGGGAAGACCTGCAAATTTTTTTGTTTTATAGTCACCAGAATCTTTGTGATTGTTAACAGACCATAGAACCTGGGAGTTTTTGATGATTTTTGCGTAATGGTGCCAGAAATTTGATTACGCATACTTAACCCTTATATAGACTATCGCAAACATCGAGAATTAAACAAACTTCTGAGAAATCTTTATATAAATTTAATAATTACCCCCAAAATTTAACTCCTGAATCGGAAGGATAATGGTGGGTTACGCTGCGCTCACCCCGACTACAATTTTTGGGGAATTTATTTTTTGGTGTTCCCTTAGCCGATGAGTGGAAACAGAACACCGAGAGAAAAAACTTACTCCAGCCGAAAATTGAAGGGTAAACGAGTGTAAATCCCTTGAGGATCATTCATCTTTTGGAGAATGACCATTTCCTGTTGGAGTTTTTGAAATTCCGCCATCAGGGAATTAGATGGTTGAACTGGCATTCCCACAATCTCTAAAATAGTGCTGATTTCTTGAACCGCGCGGCCAAAAAAGCGTTCTTCCAAGGTACTGACTCTCGGATACTCTTGCAATTGCCAATCGTTATCCAGTTTAGCTTGCTGGGCAGCATATGCAATAGCCGCATTCAGTCCACCGATTTCATCCACCAAACCGATTTGTTTGGCGGCCATTCCTGACCAAACTCGACCTTGGGCAATTTCTGCGACTTTTTGGGCTGGTAATTTCCGACCTTGAACAACTTTATCGAGGAAGAGATTATAAATGCGGTCAACGCTGCGCTGATAGATTTCCAACTCTTGGGCTGATTTTGGGCGTGTCACGGTTTGATTGTCGGCATAACGTGCAGTTTTTACCGTATCCCAAGTGATACCATTCTCATTGGCTATTTTTTGCCCATTAAATAGCACTCCAAATACGCCAATGGAACCTGTAATTGTCGTTGGTTCGGCAAAAATGCGGCTGGAATCGCTCGCAATCCAGTAACCACCAGAGGCGGCGACATCACCCATTGAGACGACAACAGGTTTGACTTCGCGAGTCAATTGTACTTCTCGCTGCATCACCTCGGATGCGGTAGCGCTACCTCCGGGGGTATTAATTCGCAAGACAACAGCTTTGACATCATTATCTTCGCGTAGTTGATTCAAGATTCTGGCAAAGCGATCGCCACCTACTTGATCATCTTCCCCGCTACCATCGACAATTTCGCCTTCAGCATAAACTACAGCAATTTTATTTTGGGAGTTGCGTTCTACACCCAAGGATTTACCGGAAACTTGAGCGTAGTTTCTCAGATTAATTTGCCGGAATGAGCTATCTGTCTGATCGCTGGGTGTTAATTTTTTCAGTTCGGTAACGACTTCATCCTTGTATCCTAATTGATCCACCAAACCACTGGCTTTGGCTTCAGTTGCTGTGAGGATCGCCTGAGTATCTGCGATCGCTTGCAACTTTTGAGGGGTAATTTTGCGACTAGAACCGACTGTAGTCCGCCAATCTCCCCAAACATCGTCGAGTAATTTTTGAATTTGTTGGCGGTTTTCTGGACTCAACTCGTTGAGGATAAATGGTTCAATTCCGCCTTTAAATTTGCCTACCCGCACTACCTGAACACCAATTCCGAACTTTTCTAAAGCCCCCGCCAGAAACATCGGTTGGCTACTCAAACCCTTAACTTCCATCAAGCCTATGGGATTCAGGATAACGGTATCCGCCACCGAACTCAGGTAATAGTCCCTTTCACTCAAACCCACACCATAAGCGACAACCTTTTTTCCAGATGCGCGGAACTTCTCCAGCGCCTGGCGTATTTCTGTCAGGGACGCAAACCCCGTGTTAGCAGATGTAGTTGTTCCGGTTGCGTCTAAATAAATACCGACAATTCGCGGATCAACCCTGGCTTTTTCCAAGGTATCGAGAACGCTACGGAGTGTCATCCTATTGACTTCGGCTCCTGATAAGGCTCGTTGTAGCAATTCGCCAGAACCAGGAGGACTATCGGTAATATTCATTGACAAATCAAAAACCACCACTGACTGATCTTTGACTTGGGGACTAGTATCTCTGGAGCTGGTAACTGCAAATAACAGTAATAATAGTCCTGTTGTGCTGATACCGCAGAAAATCATCAGTCCGAGTACAGTACCTAGAATACTAGCAAAAGTTTGTTTGAAAAAATTACGCATTTTAGTTATTTAGTATAATCGACGAAAAGCTTCAGGTTTCACCCGATCGGAAAGTCTGGAATGAATCGCGGGAAGATTTATTGTATTCGTTGTCAAGTTTGTGAATTCTGCAAGTTATTTCATTTCCTGTTGCTAGTACAAAATAATACTATAGTAATTTCCGCAAGCAACACCTTAACTAAATCATACAATGCTGCTTTCGATTCCACTTTCTTTAGAAAAGGCATAGTCAAACCAGCGACATCGGCTTTGAGGGCGATCTCCTTCCAGTCCATTGGTCATTTGATGCGATCGAACATCTTCTTCTAAACAGATACAGAGATGATCCGCTGGGCGTGACTGGGTTGGTGCTGAGTTGTTGGTAAGGGAGTTCACTGGTAAATATAACTCAAAGCAGTTGTCATCACTATTGTTACAGTTATCGAAATTTTGTGGTATTACCTGGTGATTGTCTAATTTCCCCCCTGCATTTCCTCAACTTTAAACATACTAATTAATACTCCTGCAATGGGAATTGATAGAAAAATTCCGACTAAACCTGCTATTTTTGCCCCTACTAATAAAGCAAAGAACATGAAGACTGGATTCATATTGATTGAGCCTTGCATAATGCGTGGCATCAGTAAATTTTCTTCTATTTGCTGAAGGACAATACAACCAATTAATACTTGCAGACTCAGCCAAATGCCTTGAGGTAAAATAATCAGAGCAACTAGGGTAATTCCAATTGTAGCGCCAATCCCAGGAATCAAATCAAATCCCCCGGCGATCGTCGCTAAAAATAAGGCATAAGGTAATTGGAGAAAGATAAATAAAATAAATGCTGAAACACCAAAAAATAAAGATAATAATAAACGACCCCAAAAGAAGCCTAAAAAGTTTTGTTGAACTGCTAAAGTCAGCTTATTACGAACATTTGCCGGAAAAATCTTGATCAGAAAATCCCAAACCCTTTTGCCATCTAACAACATAAAAAAAGCTACAACTGCAATCAAAATTAAATCAATTAAATTCGTTAATAAAACTTGAGCTGTTGTCCAACCCGTGCCAATTACTGCTAAAACTTGATTGCGTAACTCCTCTTCAACCACTTGAAAATCCACTTTAAAATTAAATCTAGTTAGGATATTTTGTAATTTGTCTAATAGGGAAATAGCATAGTCAATAAATTGAGGTGTTTGTTCCAGTAATTGTTGAAATTGAGATAGTATGGCAAAACCCAAAGTTGCTATCAACCCACCCAAAACGAGCAGACTCACTAAAAAAACTATAACAACTGCAATGCCATGTGGTAAAAAACGTTCAGACAACTTGACTGGATAACTCAGCAAAAATGCCAAAATCCCAGCAAATATAAAAATGACAATCACTGTGGAAAAATAAGCAAATACTTGCACAATTGCCCAACCAATAGCTAACAGCAATACATAGCGAATCAGCTTTGTATTATTCAGTTGCTTCCATAACCTTATGACGTTTGGCTCATTCATAATTTAGACAAATTTTATCTGATATTAGTTAATAATAATTCTCTATAGATCTTGAGAATAATTTTGTTCAATAATTAGCCAGGATTACATCTACCTCCGGTGACGTTTTTTCGGATGAAATGACTGATTATGCTGTTGTTCTGCCGAGATATGTACAGCATATTCAGAGGTAATAATGGCAGAGCCGCGCTGTTTCGCGTAAACCTTGGTAAATTCCGCTCCTAAAAACAGAATGTGAGCAGCGTAAAAAATCCCAGTGATCAATAATCACAAACGAGCCAGCCACGCCATAAGCAGAACCAAAATCAGTTCGACTGAGGAACTGTCCAAACAAATACTGTCCTACTAAAAATAAGAGTGAGGTGATGAATGCACCAACAATAGTATCACGCTAGGCAATATCGGCATCTGGTAGTATACTATACATCATAACAAGTATTAATGTTGTTCCGCCAAAAGTAATAAATAAGCTAATGAATTGCCACAGATAACCTGAACCGGGGACTAATTCAGAGGTATTGTCTTTGCTCGCATGGAGAGTTGTAAAATGTAACACCTAAATGCTTGCGCCGTGAGTATCAGCCGAACAGTTACAGCAAGCCTTATTTAAACCTCCGCGTACCTACCCTGCGGGTTCCGCTTGCGGTATGCATAAACCTTTGCGCCCCTTTGCGTTAAAAAGGATTCTCAATATTTAGTCCAGTAATTCCTTGAAAATCATTAACATTTCTTGTTACTAAAACTGCATCTTGATTTATGGCTGTAGCGGCGATAATTGCATCAGGAAGCTTAATTTTGTACTGTCGTTTTAATTTAATTGTTTGATCTTCAATATCTCGTAACAGTGGAACTGACTTAAACTGAGATAGCAAATCTTCAATCGACTGCTGTTCATCTGCTGATAAACCCGGAAAACTTAGTAATTCCATGCGAATAATTGGTGAAATAAGGACTTCGTGCAAATGCAGAAATTTTTCTGTAAATAATGAACTAACTGTGAACTCATCAGCCAGATAGTAAATAAAAATATTCGTATCATAAAGATATCTCATTCATCCCATTCCTGACGTAGAGTATCTAAATGAGCCAGAATAGCTGATTTTTTATGGTTTAAAATTCCTTGAGCTTGAGTAATTTTTTCATAGTTCTGGTCAACTGCTTCCCCAAATTGAGAAACTGGTGTATTTTTAAGCGAAGTTTCCAAATGGCTTAAACCAGACTCATGTTCTTCAATTTGATCATCTATGAACAAAACAATTACTTTTACACGGCTATGTTTATGAGCCATTAAAGGGGTATCTAAACAAAGTTGACCGTTTTTATCAACACTTGCCATTATTTCTTGGGCTATCATTTTTGTTTCCCTTATTAATCACAGAATAAAAAGAATTATCTTAACAGTATATCATTTGTTAATTGTAAATCATTTATAAATATCACTCTTAAGGATGAAATTAACTTACTACTCTCGATAGTGGTGGAAGCAATTCAAAATAGATAATCTAGATAAAGGGAAACCAAAATTCACCACACAAATTCTTAGCGGCGCGGACTGAGGATTGCTGAACTCAATTTGGATTTTCTCGAAGTTACTGAGCAAATTAACAACACTCGCACAATATTTATGAAAGTAGATGAACTCCTGAAAAACTATATTGCAGGCGTTAGAGATTTTACTGGCGTTAATCTCAGTGAGGCGGATTTAAGAGAATCTGACCTGAGTGGCGCAATTTTAGATGGAGCTATTTTAGATGGCGCTAAACTGAATCATGCTAATTTAGTCCAAACTAGTTTCATTGGAGCTGACCTGAACGGAGCCGATTTGAGTAATGCTAATCTGACTGAAAGTAACTTAGTTGGTGCTATGTTGGATGGTGCTATTTTAGATGGTGCTATTCTAGATGGTGCTGATTTGAGTCAGGCTAATTTGGAAGTTGCTAATCTCATTGAAGCGGATCTGAGTGAAGCCGATTTGCAGGAAGCTAATTTACAAGCAGCAAATTTAGATGGAGCCAACCTGAGTGGAGCAGATTTAAGTGTAGCTGATTTGACTCAGGCGAATCTCTCGGAAGCCGATTTGAATGAGGCTAATTTGAATGGTGCGAATTTGGAGGATGCGGATTTAAGCGGCACAATTTTAGATTAGGGATTTTTTAAAATAATGGATGATGGTGGGTTACGCTGTCGCTAACCCACCCTACATTTTTATAGTTTTTGCATGACTTCCAATTCAGCATTGTGTCAAGCGATCGCCTATCATATTTCTACCAGTCCTCAAAGGCGAATTACTTTCGCTGAATTTATGGATTTGGCTCTATATCACCCTGAACACGGTTACTATTCTAGTCATGCTGTGAAAATTGGATTTCAGGGGAGTGATTTTTTTACTTCGCCTCATCTTGGTGCTGATTTTGGCGAGTTACTGGCGGAACAATTTTGGCAGATGTGGGAGATTTTAGCTCGTCCTGTACCTTTTTCTTTGGTGGAAATGGGAGCCGGTCAAGGTTTACTGGCTATGCATATCCTCAAGCACTCTCAGCTACATCACCCAGATTTTTTCGCGGCGCTGGATTATGTGATTGTGGAGAAGTCGCCAAGATTTCAGCAAGAACAGCAGCAACGTTTGCAAGATTTTTCTGTCCGTTGGTGCAGTTTAGCAGATATCCCTTCTGACTCGATGACTGGCTGCTTTTTTTCTAATGAATTGGTGGATGCTTTTCCTGTACATCAGTTTATTTTAGCAGATGGGGAAATGCGGGAAGTTTATGTGACCACCGGGAAAAATGAGTCTGAACCGTTGTTTGTGGAAGTGACTGGAGAACTTTCTACACCGGAACTGCAAAAATATTGGGATTTAGTGGAGATTGATTTAACTGCTGGTTATGAAGATGGCTATCGTAGTGAAATTAATTTGGCGGCTGGTGACTGGTTGGGTATTGTAGCTGACCGCTTGCATCGGGGGTATGTGTTAACTATTGATTATGGCTACCCGGCTCATCGTTATTATAATCCCAGGCGTTCGCATGGAAGTTTACAATGCTACTATAACCATCGCCACCACGATAACCCTTATATCAACGTCGGGATGCAAGATATTACCGCCCATGTTGATTTTACGGCTTTGGAACGCTGGGGCGATCGCTACGGTTTAGAAAAAATCGGGTTTATCCAGCAAGGTTTATTTTTGATGGCTTTGGGTTTAGGCGAGCGTCTTTCAGCCATTTCTCACCAAGATTTGCCCCTCTCACAATTATTGCAACGAAGAGAAGCACTACATCAGCTCATAGACCCTACAGAATTAGGTAACTTTGGCGTTTTAATTCAAAGCAAAGGACTCCAACAGACAGAAATTGCTCAACCACTTCAAGGACTAACGATACCAAGCTAAAATACGGACAAGCTAAGAATGCTATCTGATGCCGAGATAGATTAGCATAACATTGACTACTGTGCAGATTCAGATAACAGGAAAGTATTAATTATGACGGCGCATGAACTTTTTTTATTGATAACACTACTTAGCCCCGGCATCTTACTATCGGTGATCATTATGGTGACATTTGCCGCAGGTGGTTGATTTTTAGTCAGTTATCAGTGAACAGTGAACAGTTATCTCTGGACAATGATAATTGTTCACTAAGCGTACAATCAAACATACGACTGGCGACATCTGTACTAAAGGAACGTAAAAAATGAAGGTGGCATTTCTGGGAACTGGACTCATGGGATTACCGATGGCTCAACGGTTGTTAGCAGCCAACATAGAGCTAGTAGCCTACAATCGCACCCCAGAAAAATTAGCCCCACTACAGGCCGCTGGTGCAGAAATTGCCGTACATCCCCGCCAAGCAATTCGTGCGGCTGATTGCATTATTCTCATGCTGACTAACGCCGCCGCAATTTATCATGTTTTGCTTTCGGATACTTCTTGGCGAACTCTAGAAGGGCGGACTGTGATTCAGATGGGGACTATTACTCCTACAGAAAGCCAAGAAATTAGAGATGCCGTAATTGGTGGCGGTGGTGAGTATATAGAAGCTCCCGTATTAGGTAGTATTCCCGAAGCCAAAGCTGGCAAGCTGATTGTGATGGTAGGCGCTGAACCCGAACAATATCAACGCCATTTAAAGTTACTGCAAAATTTTGGTGCAGAACCTGTACTTGTGGGTTCAGTAGGAGCCGCGGCGGGTGTGAAGTTGGCACTAAATCAACTCATTGCTTCCATGACAACTAGCTTTGCTCTCAGTCTAGCTTTTGTAGAGCGTCAAGGTATCGACATAGATTTATTTATGCAAATCTTGCGCGACAGTTCACTTTATGCGCCTACTTTTGACAAAAAAATGCGGCGGATGTTGGATGGCGATTATACCAATCCCAACTTCCCCACAAAACATTTGCTCAAAGATACAGATTTGTTTATATCAGAAGCCAAATCATTAGGTTTGGATCTCAAAAGTATTGAAGCTGTGCGACAACTTGTGCAAACAGCTGTGAAAATGTCTTTTGCTAATGATGACTATTCATCAATATTTTCTGCCATTAATCAATGGGGAGAAGCGAGTGGGGAATGAGTTATTAGTCATTAGTCATTAGTCATTAGGAAGTCAAAATTCTTCTCCCTACTCCCTACTCCCTACTCCCCACTCCCTACTCCCCACTCCCTAGACTAAAACTACAGCTAGCGCTCCTCCTAATGCGGAAAACACGGCTGAAACGAAGGCTGTGGCAAATAACCACCAAGAAGCGGCGGCGGCGGCTTTGCGGGTTTCTTCTGCTTGCCGTTGTGCTTGATGCTTTACTTCTTCTAGGCGGCGTTGTGTTTCATGCTGTAAGCGTTCGGCACGTTGCAATACTTTGTTGCGCGCCCGTTCAATTTGGTCAATGACTCGGTTGGCATCTGCTTCAGATATGTCCTCACGAGAACTCATAATCGCCACTAGGGTGTCTCGGTCGAAAGAAGAAAGGCGATCGCGTAATGCGTCAAACCCTGCCTGTGGATCATCAAAGAACGTGCGGACATCGCGCTTGATGCCATCATAGTTGAGTTCAGGACGATCTAAGGCGTTGAGATAGTTACGGATACGGTCAAAAATCCCTTCTATGACATCTTGAATTCGCCGTTGCATACCCCTGATTTGTGAGGTAAATTGATCCCGCACCGAGACGATATTATCGGCAATTCTGGCGGCTTCTTCATCGGTCATATCTTCCCGAATTTTCAGCAAAGCAATCACTGTGTCACGGTCGAAATGTGCCAGGCGATCGCTCAAAGTTTCCATTCCCACTCGCGGATCATGCAACAATAATTGTAAGTCGCGTTTAATAGCTTCTGGGTTAAGTTCTTCTTTACCAGTTTGGCGCAAATACTCTGACAAATAAGCTTGGAATGTTTCCACTCTTTGCTGTGTGCGAGTAGCTAGACGACGAGGTGCGCGGACAATATTCCGAATCGAAGTTTGCACGGAATCAATGACTTGATTGACTTGCTCTTCACTCAAATCTCGGCGTTGACTCAATAACTTGACTAAAGTATCTCTGTCTACCTGCGACAAGCGACGGCTCAGGGCGACGGCTCCCTCTCTCGGTTGTGCAAATAATCTGCTAAAATCCCGTTGAATACCTTCAGGATTCAATTCTTCTTTGCCAGTGTTCCGCAAGTAATCGGTGATGGTAGCGGTTACAGAGTCGTACTGTTCCTTAGCTTTGTGTGCTAAAGCGTCAGGTGTATGGCGGATATTATGCCAGGAGTCTTCCACAGCTGCCATAATTTGATTAACTTGCTCTTGACTCAAATCTTGACGTTGACTCAATAACTGGATCAAAGTATCGCGGTCAAAGCGAGCTAATCGGGCGCGGAGGGCGATCATTCCCGATTGGGGGTCTTCGATCAGCTTTTGCAAATCGGCGCGAATCGCATCAGGATTTAACTCGGCTTTGCCAGTATTCCGCAAATATGATTCTATATTCAACCATAAGGTTTCTGCTTGGTATTTGGCTTGTTCTGCCAATCCTTGAGTTTCTACTAAGACGCGATCGCGTTGGTCTTCTAAATCGTTGAGAATCGGGTCTACTTCGTATGGTTGAAGATCATTGCGTTCTAGCAATATCTGCTGCATTTCCCGGCGGTCAAGTGATGCTAACCGCAGCGAGAGAGTTTCGTAATCCGCTTCTGGATCTGATAATAATGGTTTAAAGTTCTGCTCAATTCCTTCTGGAGTCAAATCTGCCTTATTGGTCACCAGGAGATAACTTTCTACTCGGCGTTGTAAGTCCTGAGCAATCTCTCTTTGTTCAGCAGCGCTGACGATGATTAATACCTCTTGGCGGACAGTTTCTAGCTGGTCAGCAATACCCTGGATTTGTCCTTGGGTTAGTAGTCCCCGTTGTTGGAGGGTATGGGCGAAATCTTTGGCAGACAGTCGCTCTAGTTCCCTTTTAACTATACCAGGGTCGGCGGCTGGGTCATAGATCACATCACGAAATTCTTCCCCGATTCTTCCTGGACTCAATTGCCAAGCATAGGTATTGAGTAGGTAGTTTTCCACATCAGCCCGAATTGGGCTATAGGGTTCTGAGGATCTGGGTAAACCTAGTTTATCAGCTTGTTCGATGGCTTTGTCTTTCGCCGTGGTGAGCGATCGCCAAATTTTCTCGACATCAATATCAGATAAATCTGTTCGTCCCAACACAATACCAGTCAGCGCCGTGATTCCCTGTTGTAAAGTCTGTTGCATCAGACCGGGTTTTTCTGCTGTTGGTGTTGCTGCTTCTGAAGTCCGCGTTTCAGAAATTAACCGATCCAATTTGGCGTTGAGTTCATCTGTCTTCGTTTGTCCTGGGGGAAGTGACTTCAGATAATTAACTAACTCACCTAAATGGTCTTGAGTGGGTTTTTGCTGACTGACCACCTGCTGCCAAACATTGTATAGTGTGTCAGCAATCCGGTTAACGTCTCGTTTAGAAAGGTCAGTGCGACTGCTGATTAAATCAATAAACCTTTGGCGGTCAATGTTGCGGAGGTCTGGACTCCCAGCGATCGATTGAAATTGTGGATCTTTGAGTAAGCTTTCAAAATCCCTACGAATGTGGGATAAATCTAATTCTGGGGGACGTAGCTGTTCCAGGTAATCTTCTATATTTTCCCGAATACTAGTGGGGTCAATAGCATTCCCAAATTCCCGACGCACAGCAGAGGCCGCAGCTTCAGCCGTTGCTACTACCTGCTGATTGACAGCTTTAGCACCCAATGCAGCCGTAGCCGTCCCCATAATCGCCTGAAAACCGGAAGTAGCGGAATTGACCACCGAGCCAACTAAGGAGCCGACAGTGGTCGAACTGACCCACACCAGGAGCAAAAAGTATGCACCCCAAATGACTAATCCCAGGATTGCGCCCAGTCTGGGATCTAAAACCAGTAGACTTAATTTAACTGCGAGGAAGCAAGCGATCAATAATGCGATCGTCACAGTAATTAATGTCCACAACCCCAATGCTGTCCCAATTTTGCGAACCGTACCTCCGAAACTTCCCACTTCCCCAACCACCCCATCTGAGTTGGATGAACGCCCCAAGTAGGAAATACCAGCTGCGACGGAGAGATTAGTTAATACTAGTTGGAAAGCAAAAGTCAGGATCACACCGGAAATTAAAGCGACAAAAAAGCGCGGCCCAGAATTCAGAACTGATGCTTGCGCTGGTGTAATCCCCGTGGGAACCACTGGAGCCTGCGCCAACCATAATACTGGGTTGTAGACTCCCAGGATGTTTTCCGTACATTCAAACATTATATTTCCTTTTTCTAAGTTTAAGTTTGGGGAAGATGAGGAATTTCATCAGAAGCAATTAAACATCTATTGATTCCTGTCTCTATGGCAGTACCCAACTCTTGATAACTTTCAGAATCGTGGAATTTAGCTGTTTAATGCATCCCTCTAAAGTTTGAAAACTATATCTAGCGCTAGGTAGAACTTTTGTTATCTAACAGGGGAAATTTTGCTAAAATTAGTCGGAATATCAAGTTAAAAGGTCATGATTTCTCAGGTGAAAGGCTTGATTTTAGAATCGCTGATCAAAACAATTTTCTCTGCTTAAATCAGAGAAATAGTCTCTTTCCTCAAGTGTTAATTTACATTTATTTATAATTAAGCTTTTCATCACCTCCTCAAGGTGGATTTGCCCATACTGATAAATTTCTGATTATCGTCCACAAGAGGTGTGTGTAGTTTGTACCTACAGATGGAAAGCAATTTACTGATGATTAGGTAAATTAAAGTTAAGCAATAAATAATGTAGGACAAAAAAATGGAAACTAGAGAAACTCGCCCTTCCACTGATTTACCACCAGTTGCGCTGGAATACAATGGTAGAGATCGAAATGCATTTCTGTTTGGCTGGACTCCTCAATCCGAACTCTGGAACGGTCGGTTCGCAATGATTGGCTTTCTGGCTTATTTACTGTGGGATTTAGCTGGATATAGCGTTCTGCGGGACGTGCTACATCTCATTAGTTATTCACGATAAAAAACTCAAGAATTAGTTGAATTTTGGAGTCAAAAAATGGAAACTAAAGAAGCTCGTTCTTCCACTAACTTACCACCAGTTGCTAAAGCTTATAACGGTGTAGACCGCAATTCATTTCTCTTTGGTTTTAACCCTCAAGCCGAACTGTGGAATGGTCGGCTAGCAATGATTGGCTTTCTGGCTTACCTACTTTGGGATTTAGCTGGATATAGTGTGCTGCGCGACATACTCCACTTGATCAGATATTAGTCATGAATGTGGCATGAGAAGCTAAACAAAAACTGGCATTTTCAAGTCAAAGCTGACAGTTATCCGTAAAGTGGGTTTAATACCCGGATGTGAATAACTCCTCAATCATACAGATAGGAGACGGCGGAACCAAAATTGGTGACCGCCTTTTGCATTGTGTATTATGCACTCTACACCAGCGTCGGTGCGGGGGAGTTTGAAGAAGAGGCCAGGGAGCCATGAATCAGGGGGATAATTCCGATGGAGATTCCCCACCTCTTCGTTGAACTATAAGACTTTTATTTGATTTTTGTGGGCGTAGCCTGCGTTATGTGCTAAAAAACTCAGTACAACTCAAAAAGGCTTTTTCCCACTCCTTGCTTATGCAAGCTATCGAAAATCAAAGCGGAGAACTATAGGAATCCGATTTGATTATTGCAAAAATCTAAGTATATATAGGATGTGTTATGGTTTTAGCCTAATGCACCGTCTTCCAGGTCTTGGTGCCGTACTCTCGTCGATCACACATCTTACGTGTGTTTCATAAATCAAAGCAGATTACTATATATATAATTAATTTTGTTGATCTGTACTACACTCGCTAAGATTATTGTATATGTAAGTTTACCCATCTACTCCAGACACACTTGAAAATAATGGATTTTAGTCTGTTACTGGCTGAAAGTACTGATACAATTCTCAAAAAATGGGTAGGAGCAGTTCTTAAAGATAGGAAAATTGAAAGTGCTGAAGACTTACCTTATACAGCTATCCAGAATGATCTTCCAGATGTATTAAAAGCAATGGTAACAGTGCTTTCAAAATCGGAGGGTAGTGATATTCAGTCAATAATTACTGCTAGTTGGCATCATGGAATTCTTCGCGCTAAACAAGGCTTTGATCCAGCAGAAATTACTCATGAATACCATTTATTGAGAATGGTAATATTTGATACGATTGAATCAGATTTACTGAAGGGAAAACCTTCAGAAATTATCCGTTCGATGCGTTTAATTGATGCTGTCATAGACGAAGCGATCGCGCAGTGTGTCAATAGTTATATTCAAGAACGCTTACAGGAATTTAAGCAGTTGTATTCTTCACTAGTGCTGCATAATCAGCAACTCAATCGCTTAGTTATCGCCAATCAAGATCATATTTCTCAACTCGCCCATGATCTGAAACATCCTTTAAGTTCGATTATTGGGTACTCAGATTTATTTTTACGCCAACAACGAAAAAAGCCAGAACTAAAAGATAACTACGCCAATATTGAACATATTGAGCGCGTGTTACGCAATGGTAGACAGTTACTCCGTTTGATTAATGATGTCCTCGAAATTTCCAGGTTTGATGCAGGTCAGATACAACTCCAACCAGCACTGATTAATGTCCGTGATTTGCTCGACAATGTATGTGAGATGTTCCAGCCTTTAGCTAACGAAAAAAAATTACAAATGGTTGTCGATTACGATAGTATTCCTCAAGAAGTGGTCACAGATGAATTTCAATTACAACAGATTATGACTAATCTGGTTAGTAATGCGATTCGATATACAGATGCGGGAACTATTAGTATAAGATGCCATTTGCTAGATAATAATCATTGGTCAATCGCAGTTTCTGACACAGGAATTGGAATTGCACCAGAAAACCAAACGCGCATATTTGAACCATACTTTCGTGCTAATTCTAGTAATCGGTCTTATCTTGCCGATAGCACTGGCTTGGGATTGGCTATAGTTTCACGTTTGGTAAAATTATTACAAGGTAAAATTGATTTAGTTTCGGAAGTAGGCGTAGGTTCTAGTTTTACAGTAACTATGCCTTTAGAACTAGAGTAATTCAACAAACAGCAAAATTTCTTATAATCACAAATTTTGCTTTTTGACAGTATTTTTAATGATATTTATGAGTGAATATGTATCTGCCTAAATGAGCTAAAAAATGATTTAAATCTCTTGGTGGTCACCTCCTTACCTCTGCGCCTCTGCGTGAAAAAAAAACCCTTAACTTCATGTACCAAAAATTGCTATGCTAAAAGCCAAGACCAGCTATTTTGCTAACCATGCCCGCGCCTACTATTAACCCCACAATCACAGCCTTTCCCTTGACAGCTGTAGTCGGTCAAGAAGCAATTAAATTAGCCTTGCTGTTAGCAGCAGTAGATCCCGGTTTGGGAGGAGTGGCGATCGCAGGCCGTCGCGGTACGGCAAAATCAGTCATGGCTCGTGCTATCCACGCCTTACTACCACCCATCGAAGTTGTTAAAGGCTCGATTAGTAACTGTGACCCCAACCACCCAGAAGACTGGGATGATTATCTGTTCGCTGAGTATGGAGACAAAGATATTCAAGATGTCCCCACAGCAATTATTCCAGCACCCTTTATCCAGATTCCTTTAGGAGTGACAGAAGACAGACTCTTGGGTTCTGTGGATGTAGAAAAATCTGTCCAGCAAGGTGATACGATTTTCCAGCCTGGGTTACTCGCCTCAGCCAACCGCGGTGTGCTGTATGTGGATGAACTGAATTTATTAGATGACCAAATATCAAATCAGCTATTAACAGTATTATCTGAGGGACGCAACCAGATTGAGCGCGAAGGTATTAGTTTTCAGCATCCTTGCAAATCCTTATTTATAGCCACCTATAACCCAGAAGAAGGCGCATTACGGGAGCATTTACTCGATAGAATTGCGATCGCTCTTTCTGCTGACGGTATCCTGGGCTTAGATCAAAGAGTATCAGCTGTCGAGCAAGCGATCGCCTATTCTAAATCTCCCCAAGCATTTCTCCAGCAATACGAAGAAGACTTAGACTCACTGAAAACCCAAATTCTTCTAGCGCGGGAATGGTTGAAAGAAGTCACCATCACCCAAGAACAAATAACCTATTTAGTAGCCGAAGCCATTCGGGGTGGAGTCCAAGGACATCGCGCCGAACTATTCGCCGTGCGTGTAGCTAAAGCTGCGGCGGCTTTGGAGGGACGGACAACAGTCAATGCCGAAGATTTGCGTCGGGCTGTGGAGTTGGTAATTGTACCACGTTCCACAATCGTCCAGACCCCACCACCAGACCAACCACCACCACCCCCACCACCACCACCTCAGAACCAAGAAGAAGAAGACCAGCAAGAACCCGAAGACGAAGAACAGGAAGAACAAGAACAAGAACAAGACGAACAAGACGAACAACAACCCCCCGACATCCCAGAGGAATTTATTTTTGATCCTGAAGGAGTAATTCTGGATGAAAGTGTGCTTTATTTTGCCCAAATGGCGAAGCGACAAGGCAAATCCGGTAATCGCAGCATTATCTTTTCTGATGACCGGGGACGCTACATTAAGCCGATGTTACCCAAAGGTAAAGTGCGCCGCATAGCGGTAGATGCGACTCTGAGGGCGGCTGCACCCTATCAAAAAGCCAGAAGGGAAAGACGACCAGATAAAAAAGTTATTGTCGAACAAGGCGATATCCGTTCCAAGCGCTTAGTCCGCAAAGCGGGAGCATTAATCGTATTTGTCGTGGATGCTTCTGGTTCAATGGCTCTGAATCGGATGCAATCAGCCAAAGGTGCTGTGATGCAACTTTTGACAGAAGCTTATCAAAACCGTGACCAAGTAGCCTTGATTCCCTTCCGGGGAGAACAGGCTGAAGTATTATTACCCCCAACACGTTCCATAGCCTTGGCACGTAACCGCTTAGAAAGACTACCCTGTGGCGGTGGTTCGCCCCTAGCACATGGTTTAACTCAAGCCGTCCGTGTGGGTGTAAATGCCCAAATGAGTGGAGATATTGGGCAAGTTGTGATTGTCGCGATCACCGATGGACGAGGTAATATTCCCTTAGCGCGTTCTTTGGGTGAACCGTTAGAACCAGGAGAAAAACCAGACATCAAAGCCGAATTGTTAGAAATTGCCGCGAGAATCCGAGCTTTGGGGATGCAACTATTGGTGATTGATACCGAAAGTAAATTTGTGTCTACTGGTTTTGCTAAAGAGTTATCGCAAACAGCCGCCGGTAAGTATTATCATTTGCCCAAAGCCAGTGATAAAACCATTGCCGCCATGACTAAAGGTGCGATCGCTGATTTAAAATCACGATAATTAGTCATTAGTCATTAGTCATTAGTCCCTCTGGGGATTTTTGACTTTTGACTTTTGACTGAACAGACTTTAAGACCCTGTTGGCACTGTTTGTGGTTGTAAATAGCAAATTAGATCCTGAATGCCTTTTTGCAAATATCGCGTAACTGTCATTGGACTAGTGCCAATATTTTTCGCCGCATCCTTGCGAGAAAGTTCTCTTAAAAACACCATTTCTACTGCCATCCGGGGCTTGTCTTCTAACATATTGATTGCCCCTTGCAGTTGTTGGCGTTCTTCATATTGTTGCTGAAGCACAGTAGAACGAGGACAAGGAAGCGCCTCACCCAGTGTGATTTGGCAATCAACATAATGGACTGCCGTAGCATCCAAACTCAAAGGCATCCGATTTTGAGCCGCTAACTTAGTTTCTTGCCATTCTTGTACAGAAACTTGCAATTTCTCAGCAATTTCTGCATCTCTGGGAGAGCGACCCAAGGAAATTGCTAATTCTTTGCGAACCTTTTGCCCGTCGTTGTACAGTTCTTGCCAACGACGAGGGATTTTTAATAGACTACTGCGATCGCGTAAAAAGTGCAGCATCTCACCTCGAATATATGGCACTGCAAAGGAACTAAAAGCGTATCCTTGGCTAGGGTCGAAGCGTTCAATTGCCCTAATTAAACCAAAATAACCGATTTGTTCTAAATCTTCATAAGGTTCATGACATTGATGACTGAATTTATGAGCAATCTTTCTGACTAAGCCCGTGTGTAACTGTACCAGTTGATTACGAAGTTTAATAGAGGGATTTTGGTGGTATGAGTGCAATAACTCCATACCATCAGTTCGCATAGAGGATTCACCGGTTGCCATATAAAAATTCCTTTTTTATAACTCCTTTTTCTCAAAAAAATGGAGTTTCGTATATTGCCTTCAAATCTCTCATTATTTTCCTTAGTCAAGGCTGAATAAACCATAGTCGTTTTACTGAAATTAGAAAAACTTCTACTAACGTCATCAGTATTTTTACTGAGATTTTTAGGTTTTTATCTGTTGTTAGTTATTTTATTTTTTCAATTAATAATTGATCCCAAAAAAATGTTGAATTTTGGCAACAGCAGCTAGCTATTTATGCTGAGAAATGCTTACCTGTCCCGATATACGTATTTTTATTTAAATGTAATATATCCTGATACTAAGTGATGCTCATAAATAGCATCTAGAAATGGGGGTGATAGGGGGGACAAAGAAGGAAAGGGTTTAAATCCCCGTAGGAAACAGTTTTGAACTTTGAATTGTTTCATCCCCCTCAACATTTTAGGACTTACGCTCAAATTACGGAATAACGTTCGCGTAGCGTGCGCGTAGCGCATACCACAGAGACGCAGTTCGCGCAGCGTCTCGTAGAGAGGACACAGAGGAATAAGGGTTTGAGAGAGTTTTTGCGTAAGTCCTGCATTTATCAGCCTGAAGTTTCGCTGTTAGCCACAAAAGTGGGTAAAAATGGAAATAAACCAGATATACATCTTCAAAAAACCGACTTATGAGCAATACCAGCAACTTTCGTGACGCAATTCGTGAGGCTAAAACTCAAACCCTCATTGGACCAAATGTCATTGCCAATGCCCTACCCTTTGTCGGTGGCGGTCTTGTGCTAACTGCCTTGGGAACCTATGGCGGTCTGGGCGTTATCCGTACCAACCCCAGTATTTTCTTTCCCACCTTCATTGGTGCAATGATTATGCAGTTAATTCTGTTCTTTGTTGCCCGAAATGTTGCCGAAAAAGGTAACAAAGGTTTAGCACTACCTCTACTAGCCACCTACAGTCTCTTATCTGGATACACCCTCAGTGGCTTAGTCTTAGTTGCCTTACAAACCCAAGGCGTTGGCATTCAAGGCATTGGTATAGCCGCCCTTGGTTGTGGCGTTACCTTTATTGTCGCTCGTCAAATTGGTTCCAATCTTTCCGAAAAAGATGGCATGGCTTTGACAAAAACTATCAGCTTAGGTGTAATTGCCTTGGTTATTGTCTGTCTTGCCCAATTTGCGTTGGCCATGTTTGGTGTTTATACGCCCAGTTGGTTAGAAATCGGCATCTCCGGTTTAGGGGTTTTCCTGTTTGTGGGAGTATCTGTAGTTGATTTCTACATCTTGCCCCGGACTTATAGAGATGACCAGTATTTACCTGCGGCTTTGTCGATGTACCTCACCTACGTCAATCTGTTTGTATTTATCTTGCGCTTGCTAATTGCCCTGAGTGGTCGTGATTAAGCGTCACATAATTTTAGATTTTGGATTTTGGATTTTGGATTGACCCGAATGGCACGAAGATAAGCCGAACCCTCGTCAGGGCAGGGTGTGGGAGGGGTGGGAGGTGTGAGAGGTGTGGGGAGAACGTTCGGCTCCTCTTCCCCGTCTTCCCACACTCCCCTCTCTTCCCACACTCCCCACACCCAAAAGCCAGTTATATCAAAGCTTTGCGCTTAACTTAGTGCCATTCGGATTGACCCCATAAATCTGATGGCTTTTACCACTAGAAAAAATCCAAATTAATCATTAATTGTCCGCCGTGGTTACTCTCAATCAACCACGGTTTTTTGTAAAACGATAAAGAATAGGCATTTTATACTACAATAATTAATCGACCTTCTTTAGCAAGGACTATGGAAGTATTAGAACTCAAACGCGAAATCGAAATATTGTCCGGTCGTCTGGGTAAAGCCCAGGACTATCTTTGACATACCTGCACTGACTGCCAAAATTCAAGATTTAGAACAAATAGCCGCACAGCCAGAATTGTGGGACGACCAAACTCAAGCACAACAAACGCTGCAAGAACTTAACGACCTGAAAGCCCACCTCCAGCAATATGACCAGTGGCGTTCTAGTCTGGAAGATACCAAAGCCGTTGTTGAGCTATTGGAGTTAGAAACTGACGAGGCACTATTGCAAGAGGCAGAATCTACAGTCACCAAGCTCAATCGTGAACTCGACCAGTGGGAATTACAACAGTTACTTTCTGGCCCCTATGATGCTGAAGGGGCAGTGTTGACAATTAATGCTGGTGCTGGTGGTACAGATGCCCAAGACTGGGCTTTTATGCTGATGCGGATGTATACCCGTTGGGCAGAATCCCACGGTTACAAAGTCAGTTTATCCGAAGAATCAGAGGGTGATGAAGCTGGGATTAAATCAGCAACACTGGAAATTACTGGTCGCTACGCTTATGGTTATCTGCGCTCAGAAACAGGCACACATCGCTTAGTACGCATTTCACCTTTTAATGCTAACGGTAAGCGACAAACCAGTTTTGCTGGCGTGGAAATCATGCCGCAGATAGACCACTCGGTACAACTAGACATTCCCGACAAGGATTTGGAAATTACTACATCCAGGGCTGGCGGTAAAGGTGGGCAGAATGTCAACAAAGTAGAAACAGCAGTCCGAATTGTTCACCTACCCACTGGACTGGCTGTGCGTTGTACAGAGGAACGCTCTCAGCTGCAAAATAAAGACAAAGCCCTCGCCCGCCTGAAGGCTAAACTGCTTGTAATTGCCAGAGAGCAACGCGCCCAAGAAGTCGCCGAAATTAGAGGTGATATGGTGGAAGCGTCTTGGGGAAACCAAATTCGTAACTATGTGTTTCACCCTTACCAAATGGTCAAAGATTTGCGAACAAGTGTCGAAACAACTGCGATATCGGATGTCATGGATGGCGACCTCGATGCGTTTATTCAAGCCTATCTGCGCCAAGAAAACCAGCTAGTAGAAACCACTCCTGGGTAAAGAGGCAGGGTGCAGGGGACAGGGTGCAGGGGGAGTTGGAAATAACTTTACACATCCTGGCTGCTTCACTTGCTTTCCCCTGAACCTTCATAATAGGCAAAATGGTAATGGAAGCCTAGCTAAACTGTTACATTGATATGTAGAAGAGTTTTATGACCAAATTATTATGAGCAACTCACCAACAGAACCCAAACCTAGCTATGTAAAACTGGCTATGCGAAACATGGTGCGTAAGGGAGGCACTTCCATGAAGCATTTTGCACTCACCACTATAGGGCTTTTAGCTGTTTTCGTGGGTCTTGCTTATCTAACTCACTGACAACCAACCAAAATCGAAAGCTTTGAGGAGAGTTTATAGGTGGTGCAAGTTGAATTAGATGTGCAGGATTTGTTTTACGAATCGTCCCCAAAAGCAGCGATAGATTGTGGGGATAACCATACTCGAATTTCTCCGGAAACTTGGTCAGACTGGTTTCATGGCTGGTTGGAAACGCTACACCCTCATCTGCCGCCAGCGCCAAGTTATGAAATAGGGCTGCGTTTGACCGATGACGCGGAAATTCAGTCATTGAATGCTCAATATCGTCATCAAGATCAACCCACAGATGTTTTGTCTTTTGCGGCATTGGAGGTAAATTTTCCTCACAGTCCGGAAATGCTGGCTGCGCCTTTGTATCTAGGTGATATTGTAATTTCGGTAAATACGGCTCAACGTCAAGCTCAACAGCAAGGGCATAGTTTGCGAACCGAGTTAGCTTGGTTAACCGCTCACGGGCTACTGCATTTGTTGGGTTGGGATCATCCAGATGAAGAGCAGTTGATGCAAATGCTCCAACAGCAAGTAGAATTGCTGAGGACAATCAGTATTGATATTGACATAGAATATTAAAGATTCTTGATGTCTGTAAATGTTTATAATACTTGTGTAGAAACTTGCCTCAAACTGGATTGCATCATCAAAAATCGTAAGATCAGTGAGATTCCTCTGTAATTACTTTATTCTTCTATGTTTAGGCTTATGTCCCAACAAGTTTCGCCTCCATCAACACCAAATTGCCTACCAACCCTCGTCAAGAAAGAACGGGAATTTTCCTGGCAAGTTGCTTCTAATTTATTGATTAGCTTTAAATATGCCTGGGCTGGAATCAGCTACAGTTTTCATACTCAACGCAACTTTCGCATCCACCTCAGTGTATGTGCTTTGGCGATCGCCTTAAGCATTTTCTTGCATCTGCAAGCAGTAGAAATTGCCGTCATTGCGATCACCAGTGGTTTAGTGTTGGCATTGGAATTACTGAATACAGCCGTGGAGTCCCTTGTAGACTTAACAGTGAAGCAGACATATCATGAGTTGGCCAAAATCGCCAAAGATTGCGCTGCTGGTGCTGTGCTTGTCTCCGCCTTGGTAGCTGTACTGGTTGCGGGTACGCTCTTGCTGCCGCCTCTGGTGATTTTAATTATGTCAAAGTTCTAGGTTTGCTTGTTATCCCACCCTGTCTGATAATATTTGAGAACTGGACAAACTGTGTAGATGTCGGCTTCTGCCTGGGCATCGGTTTATATGTCTGATAATGTTCGATAATTAATGACTACAGATAGTATGGGTGATAGAAACCAGGAGTTATAGGCTTTGATTATAGTCATTGATAATTATGATAGTTTTACATATAACTTGGTGCAGTATTTAGGAGAACTAGCAGCAGAGTTCCCTGTGGCATCAGATATAAAAGTTTTTCGTAACGACAAAATCACAGTAGACGAAATTCGAGCCTTAAATCCAGAGCTTGTAGTCATTTCTCCTGGGCCTGGTCGTCCAGAAAACGCCGGTATCTCCCAAGATTTGATTAAACAGCTAGGTCACAATTTACCCATTTTGGGTGTGTGTTTGGGGCATCAAAGCATTGGTCAAGTATTTGGTGGTAAAATCGTTTCGGCTACAGATTTGATGCATGGTAAAACTTCCCAAGTGTCTCACACTGGAGTAGGTGTTTTCCAGGGATTAGAAAATCCGATGGTCGCAACCAGATATCATAGTCTAGTTATTGACCGTGAAACCTGCCCAGAAGTATTAGAAATCACCGCTTGGGTTGAAGATGGCACCATTATGGGAGTGCGACACCGGAACTATCCTCACATTCAAGGAGTCCAGTTTCATCCAGAGAGTGTTTTAACATCTTCCGGAAAGCAGTTATTACGCAACTTTCTGGAACAATTACAGTCGAGAGAGTAATTAATTCATGAAACGACGACAGTTGATGGGCTATGCTGGGGCGGGGTTAGTCACAGCGCTGGTGACTAATTTGGGTTCCCACCTGAAAGCTAACGCGCAATCTAGCGGTTTATCAGTTAAGTGGTTGGGTCATACTTGCTTTCTATTTACTGGTGGCGGGATAAGAATTCTTGTCAATCCTTTTCAGACGGTTGGCTGTACAGCTGGTTATCGTCCACCAAAAGTCGAGGCGGATTTAGTCCTAATTAGCAGTCAATTGCTAGATGAAGGTGCGGTAGATGGACTACCGGGAAACCCCAAGCTTGTATATGCACCAGGTGCTTACGAGTTTGAAGGTATTAAGTTGCAGGGAATTGCCATAGACCATGACCGCAAAGGTGGTAGGCAATTTGGCATCAATACGGCTTGGAGTTGGCAGCAAGGGGGAATTAATATCCTACATTTAGGAGGCGCTGCTGCACCTATTTCCACTGAACAAAGAATCCTCATGGGTCGTCCAGATGTGGCATTAATCCCAGTCGGAGGCAGTGATAAAGCGTATAATGCCCAAGAAGCCATGCAAGCCACTAGGGTGTTAAATCCGAAATTGGTGATTCCCACTCACTACCGGACACAAGCTGCTGATGCGGCTAAATGTGATATTTCGCCAGTGGATGAATTTCTTGGCTTGATGCAGGGCATGACAGTACGTCGGGGTAATACTGATACTATTACTGTTAGCTCTAGTAATCTCCCGCAAAATAGTGAGATTCAGCTTTTAAGCTACAAATTTTAAAGTTCTGATTCTACGCTTGACACTGGAAAAATTAACTTTGATATAGTAATTAAATAGGGGCAATTCATGAATTGCCCCTACTAGAAATCGCTATAATTTTAGACTATTGCTATTCAAAAATTAGTCTTAGGCAGTGAACCATTGTGGGCTAAGTCTATTTTCTTCAGCAACAAAAGACTCAGTTGCTGTTGTGCCATTCATAGACCAAATTCTATCTACACCTGTTTGCCCATCACGCCAGTAGATATCAGTTGTGCCATTACCATCGAAGTCACCCAATGATGGGGTCAAACCAGGAGCAATGCTTGGTAGGAAAGCTTCAGTACTGACTGCTGTACCATCCATTAACCAGGCGGTGTTCTCACCAGTTACCTGATTATTCCAGAAGATATCAGTCTTACCATCGCCATTGAAGTCACCAATAGAAGATGTCCAGGATGAGTCTCGTGTTGCTAGCGCACCTTCAGTGACAAAAATACCATTCATTGTCCAAATCTTGTTCTCACCTGTTTCACTGTTGCGCCACAGTAAATCAGTTCTAAAGTCACCATTGAAATCACCTAGTGTAAAGTCCCAGCCTGCGTCTTGCGATTGCAGCGTGAAGTCAGTCTTGTTCGTACCATCCATGAACCAAACTTTGTTCTCACCGGTTGTTTGATTGCGCCAGAAGACATCACTCTTACCATTACCGTCGAAATCAACAATAGTGGGAGCAAATGATGCGTCTGTGACTTCTAGAACCGCTGCGTCAATAACTGTAGTGCCATCCATTGTCCAGATAGCATTTTGACCGCTTTGAGCATTATGCCAGAAAATATCGGTCTTGCGATCGCCATTGAAATCGCCAATGCTAGCTGTCCAATTGGGGTCAACTGTTTCCAGTGCCACGGTATTAGCTATTCTTGTGCCATCCATTAGTACAAGCCGATTCTCACCTGTTGCTTGATTACGCAACAAGAAATCAGTTTTGCCATCACCGTTGAAGTCGGCAATGTTATAAGACATCGATGATAGGTCATATTGACCCAAGGAAGCTTCTTCGATAATCCTTGTTCCATCCATCAGGCGAACGATGATTTCACCTGTTTCAGCATTTACCCAAAGTTTGTCTGTTTTGCCATCAGCGTTGAAATCAGGAACTATCGCTGCACTGGTTAAGTAAGGATTCGGGTTGGGGTTTGAGCCTCCAAATAAATTGGAGATTGTGGCTGTATTGTTTAATTGGGAGGAGCTACTACTACTGGGTAAAGTAGTATTTAATTCTGGGGAAGACTCAGATAATAAAAACGCCGATTTTGCCAAAGATTCATCAAATGAATTCTTTATTGTCTGCTCAAATCCAGAAGTAGGCATAGTGTATTTTTATGACTTGTTGTCATATAAGTTTTACCTTTTTTATTTAATTAAGTTCTGTAATTAAAAAACTTTTTTTATGATTTCAATATTTCTTTATAAACATTTATTTTTAATAATTGTCAGTCTTCTTATACATTTAGAGTTTTTGTTTATGTTTTTAATTTTTGAGTAAATTATCATGATTTATAGACAATAGATTGATATTTGTTGGATGGATTATGACGAAAAATATATATTTAAATAGCGGGTCATTTTCTGGAAAAACTTGTTATTTTAACTACATAAAAAATCCGGCGATTGAGCTTAACACAGATGTTGATTGGCGTGTAAGCTAGTAATCAAATAAATATTGGCTAAGATAATGGAAATTAGACACAACTTTTCCTAGTACAAAGCTGCCTAAAGTGTAGAATAATACTAAAACTTACAAATTGATTACTTATGCAAGCAGAATATCAGCAACGTCGCGATCGCTTAATGGCAAAAATTGGTAATGGTACTGGGATTTTTCGCAGTGCGCCAATGGCAGTCATGCACAACGATGTGGAATACACTTATCGTCAGGACAGTGATTTTTTCTATCTAACTGGGTTTAATGAACCGCAAGCAGTCGCAGTTTTAGCGCCACACCATGCAGAACATCGGTTTGTGTTGTTTGTCCAGCCGAAGGATCGAGAAAAGGAAGTTTGGACTGGTTACCTTTGCGGGGTGGATGCAGCCAAGGAAATGTATGGTGCAGATGCAGCTTACCCGATTGCTGAACTAGATGAAAAGTTGCCCCAATATTTGGAAAAATCTGATCGCATTTACTATCATTTAGGACGCGATCGCAGTTTTAATGATACCATCCTCGGACATTACCAAAGTCTACTGCGGACTTATCCCAAGCGTGGCACGGGACCAACTGGTATTGAAGATACTGGAACTATTCTCAGCAGTATGAGATTGGTGAAAAGTGAAGCAGAATTAGAATTGATGCGCCAAGCGGCTAAAATTGCTGTGGAAGCACATAATCGCGCGAGGGAAGTGACCGCACCCGGACGTTATGAGTACGAAATCCAGGCGGAAATAGAACATATTTTTAGGCTACGGGGTGGGATGGGGCCAGCTTATCCTTCGATTGTGGCTTCTGGTGTGAATGCCTGCGTATTACATTACATCGAAAATCATCGACAAATGCAGGATCAGGAATTGCTATTGATTGATGCTGGTTGTGCTTATGGTTATTACAACTCTGATATTACCCGGACATTTCCCGTAGGTGGTAAGTTTACACCAGAGCAAAAAACATTGTATGAGATTGTTTTAGAGGCTCAAAAACAGGCGATCGCTCAAATCAAACCCGGTAATACTTTTAACGCCGTTCACGATGCAGCAGTACGTGTCATCACTGAAGGACTAGTAGAACTTGGCATCCTCAAAGGCGAAATTGACAAGTTAATTGAGGAAGAAAAATATAAACCTTATTATATGCACCGCACCAGTCACTGGTTAGGTTTGGATGTTCACGATGTGGGAGTTTACCAACACGGTGAAGATAAACCGCAGATTTTGCAACCAGGTCAAGTGTTGACAGTGGAACCAGGACTTTATATAGTTCCAGATACCAAATTAGCAGAAGACCAACCAGAAACTGACCCCCGCTGGGTAGGGATTGGGATTCGCATTGAAGATGATGTTTTGGTGACACCTACAGGTTATGAAGTGTTAACGGCTGGGGTTCCCAAAGAAGTAGCTGAAGTGGAACGATAAACAATGGGGATGGTTTACACCGTCCCTGTTCAGTTATCAGTTATCAGTTATCAGTCAGGATTGACGCAAAAACTCTCTCAAACTCTCATTCCTCTGTGTTCTCTGCGTCTCTGTGGTTAGTTATTCCGTAATTTGTGCATAAGTCCTAATCAATTATCAGTCTTGAGGCTTACTGTTTACTGATTGCGATCGCATATCTGTTCCACAGAAATAGAAATATCTGGAAATGCCAGTGGTTGAATTCTTCCTGTAGACAAGGTTTGTTTTGTCGCATATTCTCCATCTAGGATGTCTCTAAACACCACTAAATGTAACTTTTTGAGATTTACAACCCAATATTCTAAAATACCTGCTGCGGCGTAGATTTTGCTTTTTAGCTCTAAATCTTTCTCTAAACTAGAGTTAGCATACTCAATTAACCAGTAAATATTCTCTGGATAGGGATGATGTTCTCGATACTCCCGTCCTAAACGTTGAACAATTGCCAGATCAGGTTCTGGTTCCGAGTCGTTGGGTAGGGTAATGGGTTTAGCATGACGAATTTTAGCGCGATCACTCAACAACTTTGCTAAAAATTCACCAGCTTCATCACTACAATAAGCATGGGGTTCTCCTTCTGGCGACATTTCGACAATTTCTCCTTCCAGCAATTCCACCTTGCGCTCATCTAAAATACCAGCGTCAATCATGCTGTGATATTCGTCAATCGTCCACTTAGCCACAATCACGTTCATGACGATTGATTCCTCCCAATAATTCTTTCATATAATATACACTTGTGCTTACTCAGCGAGCGATGTTGATCAAAATTTATTGTAAAACCTCAAATGGTAGATATTAAAGAGCCTTCCCAGTCAAAGTTATTGGGTGCAGGTAGATCAGGACAAGTTTTTTTAGTTAATACACCCGCAGGTTCTATTGCTAGAAAAATCTTCTTTGAGGACAAGATAGCCAACTTAATTCATTATTTTTTCTTTGGCGTTCCTAATCCTTACGTTTGGAACAAAAACGCTTTAAGCTGTGCTTACTATCGCCGCAAAATATTAAAGAAACTGGTTAAATTTTGGTTTGATTCTCAACTCAGGGTTGCGGACGCATTCGAGATGGGATGGAATGAAGAATTTCAAGCCTATCAACTAGATACAGAATTTATTCAAGGAAGACACGTTGAACTACACCAACCTTTCAACCAAAATCAAGGTGAAGAGTTACATGAGTTAGTTCACGTTATTATGATACCTTTGCAAAAAAGACTGATTGAGTCTGGCTTTGATGGTCTGGTTTGGCAGGCTGGTAAAGGTAGTCCCACCGCTTTAAATAATTTTTTATTAGAAAGTCGTACAGACGGAAAATATGTTTTTGTTTTTATAGATTGCGAGTCTGGTGTTCCGGCATTATTTCCGATAAATTTTTTCACCCTTTTTTCGTTTTATTTACCAAAGGCATTTAAACATGGCAACCCATTATTTGATGATGTTGATATTAGGAAATTAAAACAATATATATCTCAAGAAAAAGTCAAGTTAGAAGACAAACTAGGGATTGAAGAATATTTAGAAATATTAGAGCAGGTTGAGCATCTCGAATATCATCAAAAAAAATGGAAATCAATGAGGAGGTTTCATAGAAGCATTAAGTATCAATTACATAAAGGTTATATCACCGAAGAACAGGCTAAATGGTTTTCTGAATATCCTTTGATTTGGTATATACGTGAGGTAGGTGAAATAATTAGTAGAGGCTTTAAATTACTGATAATTTCTCTGCCATTAAAAATAGTTTGGAAATTAAAAAGCATTCATTACAAAAAATTAGTTAAGCAGTTGGGAAAATTTATATTTTCTCAGCGTTATAGATTACAAATTGCTAGAGATTACGTCTCTAGTAGAATTCTGGCTTGGCAACAACGTGGTCAACTCAAACCTGAAGAAGCTGATGATCTTTGTACACGTTTATCCAGTGAAAATGCCAGTGCTTATTTAACTGATTTTGGGGTTCATCTGAGCATTAAAGGATTTTTCAAAGTTCTAGAAATTTTAATATTACCAATATTATATTCTGCGGGATTTATTAATGAAATAGTAGTGATAATTTGGTTAGCCGTTGGCGGTCCAGCATATAGGACTATCTACACATCTTGGAGAATGATCCAAGAAGCCAGGGAAGGTAAAGAAGTCCCTTGGTTAGCATTGATTGTAGGTTTAATTCCTACTTTTGGGACTTTAGCTTATCCTTGCCAGATGATTTATTCAGCGACTGGAAAAAGAAGCAAACTCGCTCAATTTATTGTCTATGATTTTTTGACGAGATTGGGGGCAAAAATTCCAGCCTGGGGTGGTGAAGATACGCTGACTGAACATTTTTTTAATAATTGTGCTGATAAAATTGTGCGCTGGTTTAAGAAAAGAGGTTAGTTAATTTAAGATATGAACACCTCCTTTTCTCCCCCTCTGCGCTCTCTGCGTCTCTGCGGTTCGTTTAAAAAATTCCATTCATAAATCATTTTATTTGATGAGTTTTCGTGTGTTTATCGTTAGTAAAAAAATAGGGATGGTATCAACCATCCCCATTAATCTCAAATTCAATTCAAAACCTTACAGTTGTGGTACAAACTGAGCTTTATCAGGTACTTCAGCGTACTCAGCCACAATTTGGCGGAATTCTTCGCCGTCAATGGTTTCTTTTTCGATGAGCAAATCTACTAAGCGATCGCACACAGTACGATGATCACGCATAATTTGTTTAGCGTTGTCGTAGCATTTTTCCACGATTTCGCGGACTTGAGCATCAATTCGCGCTGCAATGGATTCCGAATACTCAGACCGGGTTGTCCAATCACGACCCAAGAATACTTCACCTTGTTGGCTTTCCAGTGACAGCGGCCCTAAGTCGGACATCCCGAAGCGGGTAACCATTTGGCGAGCCATTCCTGATAACTGCTGCAAGTCTCCACCCGCGCCAGTTGTGACTTCCGCAGCGCCAAAGACGACTTCTTCAGCAGCGCGTCCACCCAAAGCACCAGTAATTCTAGCTTTGAGTTGAGAACGGGAAATTAATCCTTGTTCTTCGTTGGGAGTAAACCAAGTTAAACCCTGTGCTTGTCCGCGTGGAATCAGAGTCACTTTCTGCACGGGGTCATGTTCTTTTAACAAAGTCCCGACTAAAGCGTGTCCGACTTCATGGTAAGCAATCAAGCGCTTGCTCTTGCTGTCTACCAATGGAGTTCCTTCCATACCCGCAACTACCCGATCCACTGCATCATCAATTTCGTGGATGGTGATTGCTTCTTTGCGCCTTCTAGCGGTGAGAATTGCGGCTTCGTTGAGCAAGTTAGCTAAATCAGCACCAGTGAAACCAGGAGTGCGACGAGCGATCGCATCTAAAGATACAGTAGGGTCAAGTTTCTTATTCCGGGAGTGAACTTGTAAGACTTCCAAACGCCCTTTAATATCAGGTGCATCAACAGTGATTTGGCGGTCAAAACGACCGGGACGCAACAATGCTGAGTCTAGGACATCAGGACGGTTGGTGGCAGCAATAATAATAATCCCTGTATTGCCTTCAAAGCCATCCATTTCGGTGAGCAATTGGTTGAGAGTTTGCTCTCTTTCGTCATTACCGCCACCAATACCAGCACCCCTTTGCCGTCCCACAGCATCGATTTCATCAATAAAGATGATACAAGGAGCGTTATCTTTAGCCTTCTTGAACAAATCGCGGACGCGGGATGCACCCACACCCACAAACATTTCCACAAATTCTGAACCAGAAATACTAAAGAAAGGAACACCAGCTTCCCCAGATATAGCCTTAGCTAGTAAAGTTTTACCAGTTCCTGGAGGACCAATTAACAACACACCTTTAGGAATGCGTGCGCCTACAGCAGTAAACTTTTCTGGCTGTTTGAGGAAGGTAACAACTTCTTGTAGTTCTTCTTTAGCTTCTTCAATACCTGCTACGTCGTCAAATTTGACTCCGGTTTTGGCTTCCATTTGGAAACGAGCCTTAGATTTGCCAAAGTTCATCGCTTGACCAGGGCCACCGGGCATATTGCTAGAGCGACGGAACAAAAAGAACAATCCAGTAATCAATAAGATTGGAAAAATGAGATTCCCCAACAGTCCCCAGATAGCGCCATCATTACGCATGGGGTGGGCATCAAAACTAATGTTTTTTTCTTTGAGCTTGGTAATTAACTCAGGAGAATTAATCGGCAGATCCACCCGCCACCGTTGCACACGATTTTCGATATCTTGATCGTTTGCTTCAACAATTGCCGTTCTACCACCTTCATACAGATCCACACTGGTAACACGGTTAGCGTCCAAGTATTCCAGAAAGCGGCCATAGGTCATGCGGGTATTGGCTGCATTTCTACTCATGTCAGCAGGAGCGCTAGCAAATGCCCCTTGCCAGAAGAAAAAGCCAATTACCAAAGCAGGCAATGTCCAGAGTACTGCGACTCTCCAGGAGAATTTCATTTTAATTTGCCTCTAGATGCCAATACAATTAACCATTTCTAGAAATCGATGATGCAATCACCTGTGACTAGATTAGGTGTGCCATTTTGTTTAATTTGATCTTTGATCTTAAATCGCGATAGAGCCATTAGGGCATTACGGCGATGTCAAAAAGTATCTTAATTAAAGTTAACTTAATTTTAATACAACTTTGCACCCCAAGAGAAGCAACCCAGGAGATGAACAGAAAGATAAAATCGCCACAACAACTATCTCACGGTCATTGCAGCGTTTCTACATCACTGAAAAATTAATCAATTCTGAATGAGAAATGGAGATTTGGTTTTTTTCATCCCCTCATCTCCCTCATTTTCCTGATCCAGACGCGATCAATCGCATCGCTAATTAACTTGTGTAATTTGTAACGTATAAGGAAAATACTTGTCTTTTTCGTATGAACCCACCCAAATTTGGTAATCTCCTGGTAGCCATTCCCCAACTATGCCGGGATTTTTGCCATCAAAATCGTCATTGCACCAAGTTCCGCCAGGGCCTTTGACAATCAGGGTGGTGTCTTGAGGACTTTGTACCAGTAGCTTCAGGTACTCAAATCCACTTGTTAATTTAAATGTATGTCCTGGGGTTTCACCGACAAATCCGGTACATGGGCCAGTGGGTGTTTCCGATCGCCCAGCCACTTTGTTTCCTGCTACTGAGCCGCCACTCATGCCTCGAACGGTCAAAGGATCTGGAGAAAATTTTTGGTTGATCGTGATGTCTCCAAATATCGGTGATGCTTCTTGAGCATCAGCTACGGCATGAATTCCCGATGTGATGCCGAGCGTAACTATCATCAACGATAATTTTATCCTCTGGTTTAGCGCTATTTTCGACATTGTGGTTACATAAGTTGCTCAGTGTTTTGTCATGACACGAATTTTACATAGCAAGTTCCCTGAATTAGGGAAATTGACTAACCATTGTAGATGCGGTCAAGGTCATAAGTCATGAGTAAATAGTCTCTGGTTTTCTGTGACTTGGAATGCTGGGGATTGAAGGAGCGGGGGAGCAGGGAGCAGGGAGCAGGGGAGCAGGGAGCAGGGGAGCAGGGAGCAGGGGAGAAG